>NZ_CAMLGT010000079.1 GCF_946479605.1 uncultured Lacibacter sp. | reverse complement strand
TTGAAGCACTGTATAACCGCAACGTGGGCTGCGAACGGTGAGTAATCCTGCTCCACTCCGTAAACAGGCTTCAGCACTTAAAACAGCAGCCCCCATCTTTCCATAACTGCCTGCCATGAGTAGTGCATGACCATAATTGCCTTTGTGGGAAAATGGTTTTCGTCTTTTATAAACAGCACGTACAGTTTCAAGGTCAATCAACTGACGTGCTGCAACAGTTGATGCGTAATAAGCAGGATGTAAACCGATATTGAGTAAATGAACGATCCCGCAATTCTCTGCATTCTCCGGCAGCAGGAAACATGTTTTATACAGTTGAAAACTTAGTGTATGATCGGCCCTGATACAGGTGTGCCCTTTGCAACTGCTATCGGCATACATACCGCTTGGCAGATCAATTGCTACAACCGAAGCAGGTGAAAGATTCATATGCTGCAGCAGTTCTTTCATGGTGCCATCAACGGGTTTGTTGATGCCTGTACCAAGTAATGCGTCAATAACAACTGTGTGTTGATCCAACGCCGGAAAAAAATCAGCTGACTGAAGAAAATGGATAGAGGTTGTGTATTGATGTAATCGTTGAAGATTCACCTGGAAATCTTCACTCCCCATTTTTCCTGTTTCAAGAATATAGACCGATACAGCAATGTCTTGCTGCAACAGTTGTCTAGCAATGGCCAGTCCATCGCCACCATTGTTTCCTTTGCCACAAAAGATGGCGATCTTTTTTTGCGTGCATTTGTTTTGCAACAGCCAATCGGTGCAGGCAGTTGCAGCACGTTCCATCAGATCAATAGAAGCGATAGGTTCCTGTGCAATCGTAAAGGCATCCCAGGCACGAACCTGTTCAGCTGTAAAAATTTTCATGTGTATCTTTTTTGTTGCTTTTGGCCACATGTTATTCGCCATAAAAAATCACGTCGCTTTTTGTTATAAGTTGCTCGTTAATTTTTATGGCTCATTTCATGTGTGAGTGTTTATTGCTTTTTGGTCACATGTTATTTCATACACTAAAATTACAATTGCTATCAATACAAAAAGGCCTGATGAACATCAGGCCAGACCAGAAACCAAGAAACAAATTATTTTTTAGAAGGAAATGCAAAGCGAACCGATACTGCAACCGTTGATGCACGGAAACGAACTGCTTCAATAAAATTCAACTCAGGCTTCCAGTCGATCGAAAGATTTACAGGAACAGCTGTGAATTGATAATCGACACCTGCAATACCTGCAATACCAAAATTATCGAAGCCACTGAACCCAACATAAGCACCACCTCCATAGAACCATTGCAGGTTGGGAACTGCAGTGATGGGTTTAAATACTTCGTACAGGGCGCCTAATGCAATGTTTTCACGCATGTTCAATATTGCTTCCATCGCTTTCCCATTGTTAAAATGATAACGATAGGTAAAACCCGTTGAAACAACCTGGTCGTAACTGCCGAGACGTACACCTGCCTGGTGTTTTGATTGTGCATGCACGTTAATACCTGCACACATCATCAGAAAAAATAAAAGAGAAAAGTATCTGCGCATCATGGTTGTTGAATTAACTGCAATCAACCTAAAATGATGCCATGGTTATTCTTGTTGTTCTTTTATGAAAAATTTAAACCAGGCATATCCAAGTGCGATTGCAAGAACTGACGCTACCATAACGGCCATTTTGCTGATATCCTGTGTGAAGGAATCCTTAAAAGCAAGCATAGAAATAAAAATACTCATGGTAAAGCCAATACCAGCCAGTAAACCAAGACCAGTCATGTGCTTCCAGTTAATGCCTTTGGCCAGTTCCCCGATCTTTAATTTTACCAACACCCAGCAAAAAGCAACAATACCCAAGGGTTTGCCAATAACCAACCCGGTAATGATACCGATACTCAGTTTATTGGTGATGTGTTCTGAAAAACCAGCTGGAATAATGATGGCTGTATTTGCCAGTGCAAAGATGGGGATGATGAGGAAGTTGACATAGTTGTGTAAGGCGTGTTCAATTTTATCGAGGTTATTTATTGGAATAGTGAAGGCAAATAACACGCCTGCAATTGTAGCATGTACACCGGAGTTAAGAAAGCAGAACCACAATGCTCCACCCAGTAGAAAATTCCAGAAACCAAATTTTACTTTCAATCGTGTAAGCAGCAACAGTAAACCAAACAAACCTATTCCGCTGAATAGATAAATGAATTTAATGGTGCTGGTATAAAAAACAGCAATGGCAACAATCGCACCCAGGTCATCAATAATAGCAAGTGCAGTAAGAAATATTTTTAATGCCAGCGGTACACGGTTCGACAGTAAAGAGGCAATGCCTAATGAAAAAGCAATATCTGTTGCCATGGGCACGCCCCAACCATGTTCATATGCTGTTCCTTTGTTGAATAAGGTAAAGATGAGTGCAGGCACCAGCATGCCGCCAAATGCGCCTGCTATAGGTAGTATGGATTGTTTGATCGATGAAAGTTCGCCTGAAACCATTTCACGTTTTATTTCCATGCCCACCTGGAAAAAAAATAAGGCCATCAATCCATCGTTGATCCAGTGCAGTACTGTGTGAGGAAGAAAATGGCCAAGATGTATTTCTTTATTCCAGAAACTGAGGTAGGCCGGGCCGAATGCAGTATTGCTGATGAGGAGTGATGCTACGGTGCAAATGAGCAGAATGATGCCTACTGCACGACTATCGTGTAATAGTTCAAGTAACGGCGAAATAAATGTCTGCTTTAAAAACTTCAATGGCATCTGCAAATATAAGCAGATGGGGAAAAGTGATTTTTACTGCTGAAGTGTTCGTTCACATGTGCTGCCTGCACAATTACTCTTACAGAAACAGTTCCAGTTTTGTTTTTGGTCTTCTGCTTTCAAGCCATTTAAAGTTCTGCAGTTTTTTCTTATCATCCGGTAACTGGCGGATAGGGTAGGTAGTGCCTTTAACCGAGCTGCTGTATTTTATTTTTTGCGGGCTGCGTTCTTTAAAATGAATGTCGATCATATCGGCTACCATTCTTGTCATACCCACGTAAGCACTATCATCGTCCTGTATATAATAAATACTTTCAGCCGTTCCTTTTGCTTTTACAAAATCAAGTTCGCCATCAATAAAGTAACCATTGAGAGTTCGGCCTTTGATCTGGTTATAAAAACCGGCTGTTTCTTTTACATGTTGTATCAGCAACCCGTTTTCAAACACATACAGCCGTTTTGGTTTTCTGTTTTCGGTGAAAACAAAAATGGTATCGCCTGTAACCTGGCTGCCCTTGCTCCATACAATCGGATCATGGTACATTTCAAACACACTATCCACTCCCGAGTAGAACACACTATCGCCAACAGCCTGTAACGAATCGTTATAAATACGCACATTCCGGAATGCAGTGATAAAGCGGAGTGTATCGGTTTCTTCTTTCGGTCTTTTTTTTCTAATCAGCGAGGAATCGATTGCTACAACTTTACTGCTGTCAAATGCAGGTATGGAATCGTTGGTGAGCTCAAGCTTTGGTTTATCACGGAGCGGTGGAGGAGGATTATCTTTTCTATTTTCTTTTTTTGCGGTGATCACCGGTTTTTCAGTTGCCGGTTTGGCGATACTATCGGTAACAGGTGCAACGGGAATGCTGTCTTTCAATACAACGCTGTTACTGTCTGTTACCAGCAACGAATCTTGTTTGATCAACGCAACTGCACTATCATTTTTTAAAACAGAATCAACTTTTATGATCTGTGTGCCTGTTATGGTATCAAATGCACGGATGTATCCGTTTTTCATTTGCGCCAGGTCTTTCATTAAACCGGAGTAAATGGTATCGGCAGCAATAAATACAGAATCTTTATTCTGCACCACAACCATCACCGGTTTTTCTGTTGCCAGAAAGTTCTTTTTTATTTTATTAAAGAACACCCGGTTGCTGAAGAGTAATGCACCCTGTGCCGTGTCTTTGTATTGTACATTTCCTTTTGCTTCGCCAAAACCTGTTTTATCATCAAATGCAAAATCATCGGCTATCATGGTTGATGTACTGTCTTGCATGCGTGAACGGCTGCCGAATTTTGCTTTCTTGAACTTCAGATCATAATAGCCTTCTCTAGTATTAATGACTGAGTTGCCCGATTTGATGGTAGTAGGAGCAATGAAGGTTGCCACCTGGCTGCCTGTGTTGTATAAAAGCGAATCACTTGCCAGCGCCACTTCAGGATCGCTCATTTTTACATCGCCAACAAAGTATACGTCTTTAATATCGGCATAATAAAACCCTTCACGGCTGTAGAGCGTGGTTTGTTTACTGTCAATACGTCCACCGTTACGGTAAGTGCCCACTTTGCCGTTCATATCATAGTCCATCTCATCGGTGTAGAGCGTGCTGTTCCCATCGCTCAGTTTTACTTTATCACGAAAAGTGGCTAATTTTTTTGCACCATCGTACTGCAGGTATTGCGAATAGATGTTGACAGAATCGGCATCGTTGATATGCACGTTGCCATAGGCCTGCATGAAGTTTGTTTTTTCGTTGTACACCACACTATCGGCCCAGAATAAAGTGGCACCTTGGCGTATGTGTACGTTGCCAACAAGTATCTGCAGTTGTGTAACGGAATCAATGGTCTTGAAATCGAAACGGTTGGTTTTCAAAATTTCCACCACACGCACCGTATCACTTGACTGCGATGGGCGGGGAAGTGGTTTTTTCTGCTGGGCAGTTACCACATTCACACAAAAAAGCACACAGCACAGTAAACCAAGGCGAAAAAACACGTTCAATTATTTTTGATTGTTATTGATGCTATCGGCCAATGGTGCTTTGAGCGGTTCTGTTTTATCTTTTTTCCCAAATACAGAGAAGTTTACATAACGTTTTGGATGAAGTTTGAAATCATCCAGCAGAATGTTAAGACTGCGGCTTGTATTCTGGAGGTTATTATAAAGTTTGGGATCGTTAATGAGCATACCAAGTGAACCTTCGCCTTTATTGGCTTTCTGCAAAATTCCCTGTAATTGTGTGATGGTGTTGTTAAGATTGGCTACTGTTTCTTTGATCTGCACTTCCGATAACTTCTGCGATGTGTTCTTGAGGTTATCAATTGTTGTGTTCAGCTTTTCGTTGTTGGTATTAAGATTAGTGGTGAATGTTTCTACATTAGTTAATGTTTTTGCCAACGCACCGTTCTTGCTGTTGAGCATTACCGATAAATTATCGGATGTGGTTTTTAAATTGGCAATAGTATGTTTCAGGTTGCTCTTCGTATGTTCATCAAACATACTGTTTACATTGCCCAGCAGCAGTTTCAATGAATCCACAGCTTGTTTTACATTGGCCATTACCGGATCAATGGTTGTCATAACCTTTGAAAGAATATCGGGATTGCTGCTGCTTTGCAGTGTATCGCCTTTGGCTAAAAATGTTTTTGCATCGCCAGGAAGAATTGTGATGGAAGCATTACCGGTGAGGCTGCTGTTGATCACTGCCACAGAATTGCTGGGGATATTTACATCGTCAAGCAGGTTAATGACTACCACCACTTCACTCACATCTTTATCAAGCTTATTGATCTTGTACACATTCCCGATGCGGTAACCTTTGATCTTTACCTGGTTTGATGGCTCGAGTGCCAGTACATCGGGGAAACGGGCATAGAGCACATTCGATTTTTTAAGGATTGTTTTACCCTTCAAAAAATTGAATCCAAGAACAAGAAGGGTAACAGCGATTACGGTTAAGGCGCCTACTTTGGTTTCGTTTGAAACTTTCATTGTTGGTGAAAGGGAAGCATTTTGTTGCTTCCTCCGGCCAAAAATAAGAAATGTTTAAGCGCTGCAATGAATAAGAGTTCAAACAGCTGTTAAAAACTGTTCATTTTCATTACTTACGGCAGTTTGTTGGGTGCATTTTGCACGGTAGGTTTTTCTACCAGCTCTTTATACCGCTTTATGGAACGTGAAATACTTTCTGCCATTTGCTGCTGACCGGCTTCACTCATCAAGAATTCTTCTTCAGGCCGATGTGACAGGAAACCCAATTCAATCAAAATACTGGGCATGGCTGTAGCCTGTAATACCCATATCCCCACCTGGCGCTGCTTTACACCACGGCTGAAACGACCGATGCCGGCAAAGTCTTCTTCCACCATGGAGGCCAGTTTTACGCTGTTGCCAAAGAATTGCTTGGTCCAGAGTGCCACCTGTTGCTTAACTATGGGATCGTTGATGTTTACGTTCAAGCTGCCATCATCTTCTTCGTTATTAAAAACGTTACCGTTCTCAAGAATAAATTCTTCCTTATCGTCCTGCTTATGCGCTGCAAACACGTAGGTTTCTGTGCCATGTGCAGGATTGGTGTGGTAAGTAGTTCTGTAAACAGGAACTGTTCTTGTTTTCTTTACTCTTTTCTTGCTTTTGCCTTTTCCGGTGGTAACGTAATAGGTTTCTTTACGTGTACCTGTTTTTACTACTTCTCTCAGTTTGGGGGCATAATTGCAGTGAATGGAAACGAACAGGTCGCCTTTATTACTGTTAGCAAATTCAGCTCTTGCCTTGTTTTCTACAAAATAAACAGTGGGTCTTGATTCAATAACTTTCACATCGGGCAAT
This sequence comes from uncultured Lacibacter sp., assembly GCF_946479605.1. The sequence continues at coordinate 7,351 of NZ_CAMLGT010000079.1, read as the reverse complement.
TCTTTCTGCAGAGCCGCCACTAATCTTTTTGAAACTTCGTATGAAATCTGGTCTTCCGAAACTTCTGTTCCGAAAGAGCCATGTCTTGTACCGATTGTTCCCCTGAAACCATGTCCGGCATCAATAACAATGGTCCTGATCTTTGCTACTGCAGCTTTACTGCCGTTGTTTTTTTTGTTGGTAAAGGAAAACGCTGCCAATCCCAACATCAGTAAAGAGGCAATTCCAGGTAACCAGTTTTTGTTCATAGTCCGAATTTTGTTTTGAGTTAGTAATTCAAAATCAACATTCACAGTTCGTTAATGCATTTGTGGTTATTTTTGTCGCCACCGTATATGCTTCAACGCCGTAAAGTTAGTTATAAATCTGTTTTCATCACTGCTGTAACAGCGCTGTTGCTCTATGGGCTAACGGTGAGTGGCAGTTCTTCATTTTATACAAGCAATGGTTTTCTGCAAGCTTTAACATTTTCTGCAGCTGATACAACGCCTGTAAAACCGGTGAAACAGCAACCTGATGCAGCACCTGCTTTACAGACGAGACAAAAAACTTCCACAGCAACGAACAGGTTGTTAAATGATACTATTCCGCAAAAAAAAGATACAACGGGTATTGTCGATTCTTTACAACGGAAAGATTCATTGGTACAAAAGGTCGATACATTTGATTTCAGGATCTCCAAAGATTCCATTGATGCGCCTGTTGATTTTGAAGCAGAAGATTCGTTGATTGTTGATATACCCCATAAGCAGATTTATCTATATAATAAAGCATCGGTAAAGTTTAAAGATGTGGCGCTTGATGCATCTGTTATTAAACTCGATCAGCCCACACAAATCCTCACAGCATTTTACACAAAAGATACTGCAGGTAAGCGCACAGGTGTGCCCACGTTTAAACAGGGCGAAAGTGCTTTTACATCTGATACCATCCGTTATAATTTTAAAACACAACGTGGGTTAACCATTGGCACCTATACACAGGAAGGGGAGATGTTTGTGTACACGGAAAAAGCAAAACGCATCAGCCCGACTGTATTCTTTGCAGAAAGAGCAAGGTTCACCGTTTGTAATTATGATACGCCGCATTTTGCCTTTCGGGCAAAGAAAGTAAAATTCATCAGCAACAAAGTAGCCGTAACAGGATTGGTACGACCCGAGTTTGAAAATGTTCCTATTCCTTTAGGCTTGCCATTTGGTTTGTTTCCGTTGAAGCAAGGCAGACGAACTGGTTTGTTGCCGCCACAGCCGGTTGCAAATGATCAGCTTGGTTTTGGTTTGGAAGGATTAGGCTATTACAAAACCTTTGGTGATTACTGGGATGCTACTATTCGGGCAAACGTTTATTCTTACGGATCGTACAGTTTGTTTCTTAACCCGAACTACCGGAAGCGTTATCGTTATAATGGTGGTTTTAATTTAAGTTACCTCAATACCAAGATCGGATTTAAGGGGGATCCTGATTATGTTCCCGCCACACGTAACTTTTCTGTGCAATGGAATCATTCGCTGGATGGTAAAGCAAGACCGGGGCAAACCTTCAGCGCCAGCGTAAATGTGGCGACAAGTTTATTCAACCGCTATTTCCCCAATAATGCAGCGCAGAACTTTAATAATATGCTGCAGTCTTCCATTGCTTACCAGCGTACATGGGCAGGCAAGCCATTTAACTTATCTGTGGCGGCAAACCACAGCCAGAATACAAACCAGAAGCAATATAACATCAGCTTGCCAGATATTGGTTTTACGGTGAATACACTTTATCCTTTTCAAAAGAAAGAATTTGTTGGCACACCAAAGTGGTATGAAAAGCTTGGGGTTTCTTATAACGGTACATTCCGTAACCAGCTGTCATTTACGGATTCAACATTTAATGTAAAGCACTTGCTTGATACACTTACATGGAGTGCACGCCACAGTATTCCTATCCAGTTATCATTGCCATCGTTAGGTCCGTTACAGGTTGGTCCGGCTATCAGTTATGATGAAACATGGCATTCCCGCACTTTTATCCGCCAATGGAACCCGGCAACAAAATCGGTGGAAACCGTGAGCCAAAAAGGATTTTACCAGGAACGGCAAATGAGTTTTGGTCTCAACTTCAGCACGGCACTGTTTGGTAAAATTGATTTTAAGAAAGGAAATGTAAAAGCCATACGTCATGTAATTCGTCCAACATTTGGGATGGGCTACCGCCCGGATATGAACCGGAGTAAATGGTATCTGGCACAGGTTGATTCTACCGGCAGGCAAATGTGGTTCGATAAATTCAATGGTACGCAGGTAACAAGTATTCCTGAAGGGCGTTCAGGTTCTATCAATTTTGCTATTGATAATAACCTGGAGATGAAAGTGCGTGATAAAAAAGATACCTCTGAAGCAGGGGATAAGAAAGTGCGGCTGATCGACGGGTTTGGTGTGAGCACGAGTTACAACCTGTTGGCTGATTCATTTGCTTTAAGTGATTTCAATTTTTACCTGCGCAGTAACCTGTTTGATAAAGTGAGCATCACCGCTGGTGCTAATGTTTCACCTTACCAGATTGATCCCAAAACAGGATTCCGGAAACAGCAATATGCATGGCAGGCCGATAAGTTTTCATTGGGACGTTTTACCAATGGTTTTGTTGCTGTGAGTACGCAATTCAAGAGTAAGCCGAAAGATGAAAAGAAAGAAAAAGAAAAGCAGGAGCTTGCTAAAAATCAACGGAACGATCTTGATGAACAAAGCCGGGAATTAAATGCCATACAGCGTAACTCAAATGAGTTTGCTGATTTTAATATTCCCTGGAGTTTGAACCTGAGCTATTCACTCAACTTAACAAGGCAGCTGAAACGTGACTATTCAGGTTTTGAAACAATGGTAACCCAGTCTCTTAACTTTAATGGTGATTTTAATCTCACTGAAAAGTGGAAGTTCCAGGCAAGCGGCACATTTGATATACAAACAAAAACACTGCAATACCTTACTACATCTGTTTCAAGAGATCTGCATTGCTGGCAAATGGCTATCAATGTAACTCCGTTTGGTATTTACCGTTCGTTCAGCATCAGCATCAATCCAAAATCAAACCTGCTGCGTGATCTGCGGATCAACCGTTCAAGGTTCTTCTATAATTTACCGGGACAGTAACGAAGGATCAGCGATGTGCTTCAATGTAATTCCACATTTGCTGGTAAACAGTTTCACGTAATGACTTTACATCTTCTTTTTGTAAATGATCAGTTGATACAGGATCGAGAAAATGCATCTCAATTTTTGATGGCCAGAAATAAAAGGCTTTATGCTGTGGTAATACTTTTTTGGTATTGAATAAAACAGCGGGTATAATGGGTTTGCCTGTTTCTACTGCCAGGCGAAAGGCTCCGTCTTTAAATTCTTTTAGTGGCTGATTGGTTTTGTTCCTTGTGCCTTCAGGATAAATACACATGTGCAATCCCATCTCAAGCACTCGTTTCATATATGCATAACTCTTGAGCCTGCTTTCTTCGCTTTTACGATCAACCAATACACTTCCCCTGCGGTAAATGATACCAAACAACGGAATTTTTGCCATTTCAATTTTAGCAATGGTTTTATTGGCACCTGGTATGCCTGGCGATGTAACCGGCACATCCATAAATGAGTTGTGGTTACACACCACCACATAGTTCAGATCTTTTTTGAATTTTTCTTTTCCTTTTATGACTAAGCGTATTCCGGCAAGCGGCAGCCATACAGCCATCCAGCCTCTTGAAAGCGAAATGAACCAACGTGTACGTTTTGGTTCAGGCAAAAGACCAATGAGCCATGTTGGCAATAAAATAATAAGCATGGTAGCAATAAAAGTGAGTAATGCCCATGCGGCAAATATGCGTCCGAGTATATTCTTTATAACATTCATGGCAGTTTCCAGTCAATTGGTGCGTGACCTTCCTTGAGTAACAGTTCGTTTGTTTTTGAAAAATGTTTGCAACCAAAAAAACCGTTATAAGCGCTGAGTGGCGATGGGTGAGCTGCTTTCAGCACATGATGTTTGGTTTCATCCACCAAGCTTTGTTTTTCCTGTGCAAACTTACCCCACAGCAAAAACACAACACCTTTCTTTTCATCGGATATTTTGCGGATAACAGCATTGGTAAAATTTTCCCAACCAATTTTTGAATGACTGGCAGCTTCGTTTGCCCTTACCGTTAAAAATGCATTGAGCAAAAGCACTCCCTGTTGCGCCCACTTGGTAAGGTTGCCATAGTTTGGCTGCATGCCAATGCCGATATCCGATTCTATTTCTTTATAAATGTTGAGGAGAGAGGGAGGAGGCTGCACGCCATCCTGCACCGAAAAACAAAGGCCATGCGCCTGGCCTGCACCATGATAAGGATCTTGCCCAAGGATCACCACTTTTACCTGGTCAAATGGTGTTTGTGTAAATGCATTAAAGATGAGTGAACCGGGAGGGTAGATGGTTCTGCCCTGGATCTTTTCCGTTTTCAGGAACGTAACAATCTGCTGAAAATATGCTTTATTGAATTCCTGTTTCAGTTCCTGTTTCCAGCTGTCTTCTATTTGTACGTCCATGCACAATACGTTTGGACGCAATGGTACAAAAAATTATCTTTGCTGCCGCTTAAACAAACAGCTGGTCCGGTAGCTCAGCTGGATAGAGCATCAGCCTTCTAAGCTGAGGGTCATTGGTTCGAATCCAATCCGGATCACAAAACCGCATCTTTGATGCGGTTTTTTCTTGTAGAAAAAATTCTACACCCTCTTTCTGGGAAATAACTGATACATTTAATCTTCAGACGATCATTCGAACGCTGCCCTTTAAAAACTCCTTTTCCGTACCAATCTCCTTCGAAAGCATCCGCTACCCGTTTTCACGCTATTACCTTTTCATTTATTGTAATGTTTACTCGTTACGCTTTATCCAATCCTTAAGAAACAAGTAAAAACCTGTGTAAAGCCGTCACCACGATTGCTTATTATAAAAGGGAAAAAAGAATGAAAAAGGTTTTAGGCATTTGCCTGTTTATTTTTTTAGTTAATTCCGTACGCTCACAGGTTTACCTGCAAACCGGTGCAGGAGTTACAACAAATGGTAATGCAGGAGCAGATCTTCAAGTTGGTTATTCCATCAAGAAAAAAACAACAGTTGGCATTGGTTATTTCGCATTGCTGGATGATGCGCAACCATTGTTAATGAACGTACAGGTGGGGCATAAACTGTCGAAGGCTGTGCGTGTGTATGGTGGTTATGTGCGCAAGCAGGTATCTGCAGAACATAAGCAACTCAACACAAATTCGTGGATAGCAGGAGTGGAGTATAATACCAAGCGGTTTAAAAAAGGAAACTTCTATTATTCGGCAAATTATATTCCGCATTATTTTTTTGTATGTGTAGGGCTTAAGTTCAATTATAAGTAACGGTTTTATCTTTGATTGTATTAATTACAACCACCTTCTTGTTTTTGCTGCTGAAAAAAATATTTTGAGAAAAACTTGTATATCTGAAAGAAGACAGTAATTTTACGGTCAGAATTGAATCCGGCCCTAACAAATTTTCTCTACCGATTTAATTCCCCATTTAACATCTCATATCCGGAAGCCCCTTCCAACTTTCCTTATTAACCAAATTGATTCCAATCCTATACCCAAGGTTGTCTATTAATCAATTTGTATATGAAAACGAAATTTGTACCTGTAATTGCTGCCTTCATGATCCTGTTGTTTGTTAACACAGGCACCTCCGGAACTACTTTTTCCAAACAAGTTTGGCCGAAAGTATATGATGTTCAGTTTGAACAGCAGGGTTCTTCTATTGTACTTCAATGGAAGGCCGATAATGAACCGAAAGACATTTACTACGAAATTGAAACCAGTGCAGATGGTGCAGCATTTAAAACCTCTGCTATTGTATTAGGTGGTTTTGCTAACGATCAACACTACACGTACAAGTACAAAGCCAAAAAAGCAGCATCAAAAACATTCTACCGCATTAAGCAAATAGATAATGATGGCACTTACCGTATTGTAAGCGAGCAATCATTCTAAATATATTCAACGAACTGTTGGTTCTCTTATAGGTAAATACGCCGTCCTTATTCTTAAGGATGGCTTTTTTTGTTATGAGATAAAAGGTTTCGCCTTTACGGACAGTTAAGTTTACTGACCTAAACTGCTGTACATACTCATGATGTAATATTTGTAATCGTGTGCACAAACATCGTTTTACTTCTGTTGCACATGCATTTCTAACATTGGTTTCTGTTAATTAAACTTAATACAGAAATCATTTACCCTTCATGTTAAGATTACATTGTCTCATTCATTTTGCGCCTGAGAAGAAAAAATCAAAACTATCACTTCTACATTTCTTTAAAAAGGTCAACAAAATGAAACGGAAAATTTCGGGTATTTTTTTATTTGTATTTCTCCTTAATGCTGTTTGGGGATTTGCTCAAAACGCTACACAGGCAATTGTTTCAGGTAAAGTGTCTTCAGCAGAAGGTATTGTACAAGGGGCAACACTTTTTATTAAAAATGAATCAACAGGGTTCAGCACATCTACTGTAACGAATAAAGACGGCAGTTATATTTTCAACCAGCTGCCACTAGGTACGCCTTACTCGATAACAGTCTCGTATGTTGGTTATAAATCAGAAAAGAAAACGGGCATCACACTTAACCAGGGCGATAAGGTTGATATCAACTTCGATCTTGTTAAGAACGATGGTAACATGGCTGAAGTAGTTGTTACAGCTAATTCCTTACGTCGTAGCGTTGCAAATGTTGGTGCAGCTACCACCGTTTCGCCAAAAGATATGAATACCATGCCGGTGAACGGGCGCAACTTCACCAGTCTTATTGATCTTTCTCCTGTTGCAAACGGAACCAGTATTGGAGGTCAGTTGCAATCTTCTACCAACTTCACTATCGATGGTATGTCGTCAAGAGGAACAATTGCAGGTGGTAATACATCCGGAGCTTATTCAATTTCAATGGAAGCTATCCGTGAGTTTAAAGTGGTGAACAACGAATACGATGTTACAGAAGGTCGTGCAGGTGGTGGTACCATCAGCACAGTAACAAAATCGGGTACCAATACATTTACCGGTGGGGCATTTGCTTTTTTACGTCATAATAAATTATCGAGCCAGTATGACATTCGTGGAAACAAAAGAAATCAACCGTTTTCAACTGCGCAGTATGGTGTATCATTTGGCGGACCTATTATAAAAGACAAAGCACATTTCTTTTTTGTGTGGGACCGTCAGCAGGATTCACGACCACTTATTATTGCAAACATTCAATCGGCTGCCGATGAAGCTGCATTCCGTGTAACCAATCAAACATTGGATCGGTTTTTACAAATT
>NZ_CAMLGT010000078.1 GCF_946479605.1 uncultured Lacibacter sp. | reverse complement strand
TTATACTGGCACCGCTCACTGGTTTCCAGTGCATGGTACCATGTACTCTTGCAGGGTTTGTACCCACAAGTTCCATAATATCAATTTCGCCACAAACCGGCCAGCCAACTGTGTTAATGTTTGCACCCAGCATCCACAACGCAGGCCATATTCCTTTACCTACCGGCAGTTTTGCCCTGATGTCGATACGACCAAACTTAAATTCCTTTTTTCCCTGCGTGGTCATACGGCAGGAAGTATAATTGAAATTGCCCGTCACTTCTTTTCTTGCTTCAATAATGAGGTTGCCATTTGAAAGAAATGAGTTCTTTGAACTGTTGGTATAATATTGAAGTTCATTATTACCCCAGCCGCTTGCTCCGTTTCCAATTTCCTGGTTCCATTCAGAAAGGTTAAGTGCATCGCCTGAAAATTCATTGTTCCAAACCAATGTGTAACCGGGGTATGATAACGGTGTGCTGTAGCCGCTGTTATCTGTTGGCAGCCATGTGCCATTATTCTGGATAGTGCCTAAGGCCCTGCCTGCGCCTTCCAGTTTTGCATTTACAGGGTTGGTCAGTACAACTGTAAAAAACTGATCGGTTTGCCGTAAGCTGTCGCCACGTACTGTTACATCAACATAAGCTACCGACTGACCTGCAGGAATCGTTAACGTGCCGGAGGCCGCAGTATAATCAGTACTGCTTAGTGCTGTACTGTCCTTTGTGGTATAATTAACTTTAATTTCTTTTGTTGATACCGGAACAACATTGATGTAAAACCGGAATGCAGAAGGATTTTTATTGTCCCGTTGCTGCGTTACATCAACAATACTGATTGATGAGAGATTGACAGGAGGCTGAGGGCCGCCCGATGTTCCTTTTTTTGAACAGGAATAAGCCTGAAACAACAGCACCGTCAGCAAAACTGTGCTGATGGTTTGCCGGAAAATAAATTGCATCATAGTGTGAGTTTCATCTTTGTAAACCATACCGCATCACATGCAGTACGATCATTATAGATAAGAAGGAAGGAAGTTTACACTTCCCTCCTTGCTGTTATGACCCGATTGCTGCTTACTGAGCTTTGAGTTTAATATACCAGGCGTTTCCTGTTTCTGTACCCTGCACACGCAGATACATATAAGTGGGAGTAACAACCATGATCTCATATTCTTTCTGTAAAGAACCGTAACCGATATATGTTGCGTTTCCTGCAAGAAGAATACTTGTTTGTGTAGAAGGCGCACCTGCTGCAATACCTGAGCTTGCTGGTACAAATGTAAAGTCGCCTGTACCACCGCCATAAGCATAACAACCTTCATCACCACCACCAGGAATACCAGGAATAGAAGCAAGTGCTCCTGTTTTGGTAAATGCACCATTGGGCGATGTAACCTGCAGGTTGTATGTGTTGGATGCAGCTACTTTTCTGAACGTAAACGTAGCGGTATAGAAACAATTACAACAAGCCACTTTTTCATTGATGCCAGCCGACCACCATGCCGGTGTTACAGAAGCAAGCTCCCATGGACCTACTCCAAAATGCCCTGGCACTGATTGATCGACTACCCATGTTTTGGATGAACCGCCTGTAACGTTTGTAACCAATGTAGCATCTGGTGTAAAATCACTTTTTACAGTTACTTCTTTTGTAACAGAAGTAGCAGTGCCACCTTTACCGTATGCTACGGCAGTAATACGATAAGTATTTACGCCCAGCTTTGTATATTTTTTTGTTACGGATCCGGTTGGCAGGTACACAAGATCAACTGCATCTGCTGCATCATAATCTACTTTATACGAAAGTGCATTTTTTGCTGCCACAGTGATCTTTACATTACCTGAACCATCACCATTGGGGTTTGCTGTATTTTGTCCCAACACTTCTGCTGTTACCACCAGGTCGGTTGGAGCTGTCAGCTCTCCCATTGCATATTCCTTTTGCTTGCAGCTGGCCAGCAGCAACACGCAGGAAGAAATGAAAACTGTATGTTTGAAAAGCTTATGCATAACATTCATTTATTAGTTAGTTAATCGGAAATTATCTACGTAAAAAGTTTCACCTGCACCATTCGCTGCATCGTTGAAACGTAATACGAGTTGTGTAAACTTGGCGTTTGCAGGAATGCCGGCATTTCCACTAAAATCAAACACCAGTTCTTCCCACGCACCGGAAGTTGTAAAAGGAGCTTTCAGCACGGCCACACCATTTGCAGGTGTTCCACCTATTGCCCACTCCAGTTCTACGTTCATCATTTTTCCAACATTCGCTGCATCAGGATTATACACCAGCACTTTTACTTTTTTGCCATAAGCAAAATTCAAAGGAATGTTTAACGGACTGTATGTGCCGCTCCAGTTAGGTACACCTGCAGGTTTTACATATCTGCCAACAGTAGCGCTTGTATTCAATCCGCCCGCTGCCGGGTTTGCTGTTTTAGTAAACGTAACATCACCAAATGTTCCGAAGAAGTAATTCACAGCAGCTGTTTCAAAATCAATAGGAAAACCAAACAGCGTTTTGGTGGCTGTGGTTGTTGCTGCACCACCACTTAAGGCCACTACTCTTAATGTAAATGGTCCGCCGCTTGCAGGATAAGTATGCGGGGGCAATTCCTGATCAATAGCCATTGGCGTACCTGTTTCGTTCGCCACATCGCCGTAATAAACAAGAAAAGATTTCGCATACAATGCCGTTGCTTTTACTTTCATTTCATCCGATGTTGTGATGGTAACATTTTCAGGTGCACGATAGGTTACCTGCAAAGGATAGCTGGTACTTTTTTCATGTCCTGCAAGATCCTTGGCAACAATTACAACAGTATATGTTCCTTCAGGATAAACATGTGACGTGCTGTAGCCGGGCAGTACAACTGCCGAAGCAGAAGCACCGGTACCATGACCATAGTTTACAGTAAAAGAAGAAACACCTTCGCCCAATGGTGTAATTTTTACAACACCGGAATTATTATTACTGATATCGAAGATCTTTGATGCATTGGCGGAACTCGCAGAGTTCAGGAATGAAAGATCCTGATCGATCCCGTCTTTCTTTATACAGGCAGCAAACAACACTGCCGTACACAGTATAGCGGTTAATTTTTTTATCGTTAACATAACAATTGCTGTTTATTGGTTATAACCTGGATTTTGCTGAAGCTTTGTGTTAAGCAGTTCCCTGAAAGGAATCGGAAACACTTCATTTTTACCTGCAGTAAATCCTCTTGAACTGAGTGCTGTTGCAGCATCGCCCCAACGAACAAGATCAAAGAAACGATGACCTTCGCCAGCCAGTTCTTTTCTACGTTCAAGTTTAATTGCTGCCAGTGAAACAGGAGTTGAGGTTAAACCCACCCTTGCTCTTACTGCATCAAGCAATGCCTGCGCACGTGCACCTGTACCACCTAACGCTTCTGCTTCCATCAGGTAAGTATCGGCTAAGCGAATGATGTAAGAGTTTTGTTTATAGTTCAGCACAGCATCGCCACCACCTGTTGATACATCGGACTGGCGGGGAGTAAACTTGTTCAGGAAATAACCTGTGTTTTCATAACCGGCAACATACTCTGCATCACCAGATGCAGCCAATGCCTTTATATCAAGAATAGTTGCACCAAAACGAGGATCGCCATTAAGTACATCATACAAACCTTGTGTAATTACATTGAAACTCCATCCAGATGGAAGATCAGGAGCTGCATTTGTTTTACGAACATAACCACGAGGACCTACCATGACATTCACGGTATTACCTTCATCTGTACCGCTTCCCCAAATTCCCCAATGCGATGTACCTAAACCAGAATGGTTTGCTTCAAGAATTGACTCTGTATTGAATTTGTTATTTGTTAACCACAGATCGCCAAAGTTTGTAAGCAACTTGTATCCAAACTGGCTTGTACCAACCGGATTACCATTCACCAGCGCAAGTTGTGCAGCTGCTTCTGTTTTCTTTCCTTCATACAGATACACTTTACCTAACAAAGCAATAGCTGCACCTTTTGTAATTCTTCCAAGTTCAGATGATGCTAATGTTCCGGGCAATGCACCAATTGCTTCGTTCAGATCTTTTTCGATCTGTGCATATACAGCAGCAGGTGTTGCCTGTGTTACATTATACATTTCATCTGTTGATACGGGTGATGTAAACAAAGGAATGTTTTTGAACATCCGCACCAGGTTGAAATAATACAAAGCACGCAAGGTCTTTGTTTCGGCAGTATATCTTGCCTTCAGATTTGCATCCATCGGCACATCAGGCAACTTCGACAATAACATGTTTGCACGGAAAATGCCCTGGTAATGATCGCTCCAGAAACTGAGCGGTATTTTATTGGCGTTAATGGTAAAGTTAGAGAACGACTGAATGCCTTCACCATCAGTTGCACCACCACCACCGGCTACATGATCATCGCTGCCGGCATTCATCATGGTGATCATGTTTTCAAAACCACCTGAGTTTTTGCGGAGCACATCATACACCGCAATCACACCAGAAAATGCCTGTTCCTGGTTTTGATAATAGTTCGATGAAAGGAACTGTCCATCGGGTTGTATTTCAAGAAAACTTTTTTTGCACGAAACAATGCTTACACCAAGCAGCATTGCAGCGGATAATATTTTGATTGTACGCATAACCATTCATTTAAAATTGTAAATTAATACCACACAGGAATGTTCTTGCCTGGGGATAATAACCCTTATCAATACCAAACACAGAACCACCGATCTCAGGATCATAACCACTGTACCTTGTAATTGTAAACAGGTTTTCGCCAGTTACATAAATACGCAGTTTGGAAATGCCGATACGCTGAACAGCTTTGTTGGTAATAGAATAGCCGAGCTGAACCAATTTGAAACGGAGGTAATCACCTTTTTCAAGATAAAAATCAGACATATTACCAAAGTTTCCGTTCTCATCAAGATTGGTTAAACGTGGGTAAGTATTTGATGTGCCCTCGCCTGTCCAACGTGACAATGCTTTTGTTGAATAGTTTGAATTACCGATATCCAAACGGCGAAGCCCCTGGAATATCTTATTACCTGTAGCTCCCTGCGTGAAGAGCATCAGATCAAACCCTTTGTATTCTGCATTAACAGTAAAACCAAATGTTACTTTTGGTAAAGAGTTACCAAGGTTTACTTTATCCTGCGCATCAATTACACCATTGCCATCAGCATCTTTCCAACGGAAATCGCCGGGTTTTGCTTTTGGCTGCATCAATGCACCGGTTGAATTTTTGTAGGCATTCACTTCGCTCCAGTTTTGGAAAATACCATCGGTTTGGTATCCGTAGAACGTATTGAATGGCATACCTGCTTTAATGATGGTTACAGGACCCATTGACTGGAAGCTGGCATAACCTGCAATTTCAGTTTTGCCCAATCCTACATAAGAAACATTGTTGCGAAGGAATGTTACGTTACCGTTTGCAGAGAAATTGAATTCGCCAAAACGCTTGCGATAGCCCAATTCAACTTCAACACCTGTATTATCCATATCAGCAACGTTACCTGCCGGACGACCTGTTGCACCAACATAACCGGGAATATCTACATCCTGTAAAATTCCTTTTGTTGTTTTCTTGAAGAAGTCAACAGTAAGATTGAAATCTTTGAGCAGGCGTGCTTCTAAACCAATATTGAGCTGGCGTGTTTCTTCCCAACGCAGATCTGGATTTTCAGGAGCATTCGGGCTAAAGCCTGGTTGAATAACGCCACCATTACCGTATGTATAGTTACGGCCACCGCCAATTGTTGAGAGGTAACGGAAATTACCAATGGCATCATTACCGGTAACACCATATCCACCACGAACTTTCAACTGATTAACAACATTATTTACAACCCAGAAATCTTCGTTAGAGGCAACCCAGCCAACAGAGAATGAAGGGAAATAGCCATACTTGTTATTGGTACCAAAGCGAGATGAACCATCTCTGCGCATGATACCTGTAAAGAGATATTTTTCTTTGTAATCGTAGTTTACACGTGTAAACAGTGATGATACTTTATGTATAACACCATTGCTTGCCCATGAATCTTTTTTAGCTGCAGTAGCACCAAAGTTGAACGATGCGTCACGGTAATCAGTAACAGGAATATCAAAATAGGTAACACCTGAACTGGAAACAATTCCATCAACATAAGCGCCTTGTCCTAAAAGCACACCTAAATTATGATCGCCAAAACGTTTGTTGTATGACACAGTATTCTCAACATTCCATCCAAAACCTTTATTGGTTTCTCTTCCAATATTGTTTTGCGATGTGAGTGTTGATGCGTTGAGATAATATTTTGGTGTAAATCCTTCATTACCCCAGAAAGCAAGCTTGGCACCAATGGTTGACCTGAATTTCAATCCGGGTATTGGTGCAATTTCTACATACGCATTGCCCACCATATCATCCGACCAGTCGTAACGTCCTAATCTTGTTTTAATATAAGCAAGTGGGTTAGTAATTTCCTGGCCTACCAATGATGAAATACCATAAGGGTTTCCGTTTTCATCACGCATTACAGCATTGTTTGTGTACAAACTTGTATTTGCCACTGCAGGATCTGTTACAACCAATGGAGTAATGGGATCAAGATTTATAGCAGAGCTAAGTACGCCACCAAACTCGCTGTTCAAACTTCCGATACCTACAGTTGTTTGACGGGTGTAACCGAATGTTTGACCGAACGATAAAAACTTAGCAGCTTTATGTGTGGAGTTAAGACGGATACTTTTTTTATTGTAGTTAGAAATATCTGTAGCCACTATACCCTGGTAATCCTGAATACCAAATGAAGCATAGAAAGTAGATACATCATTTCCTGTGCTGAAGCTTACTTCATGTGAGTAGCGTCTTGCATTGTTGTTGAAAATGGCATCCTGCCAGTCAGTGCCAACACCTAATGTGCTCAGGTCGGGGAAAATAACATTGCCACCTGCTGCTACAGATTTTTCATTCATCAAAGCACCATATTGTGTGGCATTGAGCAATTTCAACCGGCGCTCAGGTGATGATACACCGTAAAAACCATTGTAGGTTGCATTGATCTTTCCTTTCTTACCTTTTTTAGTCGTAACAAGAATTACACCTGCTGCTGAACGTGCACCATAAATGGCAAGCGATGCAGCATCTTTCAATACTTCGATCGATTCAATATCGGCCTGGTTTAAAAAACCAATACCGCCATTATCAACGATCATACCATCAATTACCCAAAGCGGGTTATTATCGTTAAACGTGGTGATACCACGCACACGTACAGTTGAAGAAGAACCGGGCTGACCAGAGTTAGACGCAATGGTAACGCCGGATACACGGCCTTGTAATGCCTGTTCAATACGGCCATTCGGAACATTTTCAATATCCTTTGCTTTTACACTTGAAATGGCACCTGTAAGCACACTTCTTTTTTGTACACCATAACCAACCACTACCACTTCGTCCATTTTTTGCGTGGCTTGTGTAAGTTTTACATTTACCACCTGTTGGTTATTCACATTTACTTCAAGTGTGTTATAACCAATTGCAGAAACAATCAGAACTGCATTTTCAGGTGCGGTTATGGCAAAGTTTCCGTTCATATCCGTAACCGTACCACGTGTGGTACCTTTCACAGTTACTGATACTGCACCCAATCCTTCGCCAGCATCATTTGTAACCCTACCGGTAACCTTGATGTCTTTTTCTTCAGGACTGTTTGAACGGATAGCAACCAGGTTATTATCCAGTTGCAGAAACGTAAGATTGGTACCTGCAAACAATTGTTTCAGCACATCTTTGATCTCAAGCTCCTTGAAATCAACTGTAACTTTCTGTTTGAGGTCTTTTAGTTTGGAGTTGTACAAAAACCTGAAATCACCCTGGCGTTGGATACTGCTGAGCACAGTACCAATTTCAGCGTCATTGGTTTTAAATGTAATTGTTTGGGCTGTAAGTCCGGCAGTAGCCTGGAACGTACACAGCACAACAAGCAAAATTGTCAGCTTCATAATCAATAGCGGCTTTTTAAAGGCAAAGCATGCCTCAGCAATCGAAGTCCTTTTTTTCATACTTTTAAGCTTTGGTAGTATTAATTCGGAAACCGGGTAAATCGTTAAGCTTAAACCGGCTTCCATTTACAGTAAGGAGTACTACTAGCGGGGAATGCGCCAACATTTCCCGCTTTTTTTTGTAGTCAGGATGAATTGTGCAGATGGGTCATAATCAATCGTAGTTTTAGTTTAATAAATAATCACCGTTTTACCGTCTATCTTATAATTGAAATTGGTGGTAAACCGTAGTGCGTCTAATGCCTGCCTTAGTGTTTCTTTCGAAAAATCGCCATTCAATTCTTCTGTTTCCAGTTCCCTGGTTTTGAATGTGATTGTTACATCATACCATCGTTCCATTTTCCTGGCTATTTCAGCAAACGTTTCGTCTTTAAATTCAAGCTTATTTCTGATCCATGATGTTTCGATAGAGAGTGTATCGTTCTTACCGTAGGTAAGATGTTTTATTGCAATGATGGCAAGGTTTGCATTCTTATTTATTTCTGTTTTCTTGCCGATCTCAGGAACCTCCGGTTCGTTCAGCAAAACAAGTTTTTGATTGGGCTTCAAAAGATATTTTTCACCGGGCCTGTTTTTTACAAACACTTCCACGCTGCCCTGTACAAGACTCGTTTCAACTGTTTTATCGTTAGGGTAAGCCTTTACGTTAAACTTTGTACCTAACACTTTTACATCAATGCTGGAGGTGTGAATAATAAAAGGACGTTTAGGATTTTTTACTACATCAAAGAATGCCTCACCCGTGAGGTACACTTCCCTTGTTCCCGTTCCTGTTTCACTTACATTGGTATAATCCAGTTTACTTCCTGCATTCAACCAAACAACTGAACCATCGGGAAGTTTAAAATTTTTATTTGTACCGTACTGTGTAACAACAGTCTGTTGCTTTACCTGTGCTGGTGAAGCTTCGGCGGTCATTTCATTTTGCGGATTTCTGTTGCTGAACACAAAGAATGCCGCTATTAGAATGGCAACAAATGCAGCGGCAGCAACCATGTACTTATGCTTATAAAAAAAAGACGTGGTTATTACATTTTCAGCGGTATCCGTTTCAGCCACATCATCTGCATGACGAGGTTCAACACCCAGTTTCTTCATTCGCTCAAGGTGAAGCAGGTAGGTTGCTTCAAGGTAATCTCTGTCAGGTACATTTTGTTGTATCCATACATGACCAAGGGCATCCATCTGGAATTTCAGATTAGGATGATCTTCCAGGTACAGAAATAACTCAGTCAGTTCTTCCTGACTGGCCTCACCGCTTAGTTTTCGGGAAAAGAGATGCCAGATTTTTTCTTTGCTCATAGTATGCTACACCTTAATGGAGGCAGCAAAAAGAAAAATCCCCTAATTGTTTTTTATTTTTTTTTGCGAAGAGGTTCGCTGATGGCGGCTGCCAGCCTGCGCAATGCTATGGCCAACTGATTATCGACTGTTTTTACGGAAATATTGAGTAGCAATGCGATATCCTTGTACCGCATACGGTCTTCTTTAGCCAGCTTCAGTATCAACTTTGCACGCTGGGGAAGTTGGTTAATGGCTGTTTCAATTTTTTCCACAGTTTCGTTTGAAAGAAGTTTTTCTTCCGGCGTTTGGTAAAGCGAATCCATTTCAACATTCACCTGATCGATGGAAACTGTTGCCCTGCGGTTCAGTTGTTTTACTTTACGCACCGCATTGTTTTTAACTGCCACAAACATGTACAGTTGCAGATTTTCGATGGCGTTGAGTTTTGCACGGTCGTTCCATATACTGATGAACACATCCGATACAATTTCTTCAGCCGTTTCCTTCGACTGCACAATACCTTCGGCGAAGCGTGTTAATGATTGAAAGAGAAGGATAAATAATTCCTTGTAAGCAGCTTCATCTTCATAAACTGCTATTCTGCGTTGGAGGTCCCGAACACTGTTATTTAAGTTCTGATGCGGCAAAAGGAATCGTTAAATTGGCTGTAATTTAATTGTATTTCTGAATAACCACCAAATGATATTCGTCACACCTGATAACAAAACAAAAAAAGAGCAGCTTTCGCTGCTCTTTTCCTTATTCAATTTCTTTCTTGGCATCTTTCACCGCTTCTTTAATTTTCTCTCCTGCCTTCTTCACATCTTCTTTTACCGGTTCCACTACTTTCTTTTTTAAAGTGTCGGCCAGTTTATCACCTTTACTTTGAAGTGTATCAATGGCTTCGTTCATTCCTTCCTGTATCTTATCTACAACGCCGCTGTCAGTTGATCCTGATTTTTCATTATCAGATTGTTGTTCGCTGCCGCAAGCGGTAAACATTGAAATTGCCAGTAATCCTAAAAAGATTTTTTTCATATCTGTTCCTTTTGTTTTTGAATGATCAGCAAAAACCGTTCTTATTTTTTACGGAAGAACAAACGCATAGGTGTACCCGTAAAATCAAACGCTTTACGCAGCTGATTTTCAAGATAGTTTTTATACGGTTGTTTTACATCATCGGGGTGATTACAGAAAAAAGCAAATGATGGAACCGGTGTTGGCAACTGTGTTACATATTTAATACTTACCGGCACGCCACGCACTACCGGCGGATGGTATGCCTGGATCGATTTCTGGATCACTTCATTCAGCTCAGATGTAGTGATTTTCCGCTGCCTGTTTTCCACCACCTGCAATGCAGCATCAATTGCCTGCATGATGCGTGTTTTTTCTGCTGCTGAAATAAATATGATCGGCACATCATTGAACGGAGCAAGACGCTGACGCAATTCCTTTTCATAATCACGTGCAGTATTGGTTTCCTTTTTAATGAGATCCCATTTGTTTACCAGCACCACAATACCTTTCCCCTTTTTTACAGCAAGTGAATAAATATTCAGATCCTGCTGTGAAATGCCTTTTTCTGCATCAAGCAACAGCAAGCATATATCTGCTTCATCCATTGCACGTATAGCACGGATCACAGAATAAAACTCAAGATCTTCGTTCACTTTTGTTTTACGACGGATACCTGCTGTATCAATTAAAATAAATTCTTTATTGTAAAGATTATAGTGCGTATGAATCGTGTCTCTTGTTGTTCCTGCAATGTCACTTACAATGGTGCGTTCTTCGCCAAGCAATGCATTCAGCAAGGATGATTTACCAACGTTAGGCTGTCCTATAATGGCAATCTTAGGTATGGAAGACGGAGTTGCATCGGCCTGGTCATCAGGAATAATTTCAGCAACAGCATCAAGTAATTCACCTGTGCCACTACCCGTCATACTGCTGATAAAAAAAATATGATCGATACCCAATGCATAAAACTCACTTGCTTCCAAAAGCCGTTCGTGATTATCTACTTTATTGATTGCAAGAAAAACAGGTTTTGTCGTGCGGCGAAGCAGATCGCTCATTGATTCATCCAGGTCTGTGATACCTGTTGCAGCATCGCACATAAAGATCACAGCATTTGCTTCGTCAAGTGCAATACGCACCTGTTTACGGATCTCTGTTTCAAATACATCATCACTATCAGGCACAAAGCCTCCTGTATCAATTAAGTTGAATGATTTACCATTCCAGTCAGCAACTCCGTACTGACGGTCACGTGTAACACCACTCACATCGTCTACAATTGCTTTACGCTCCTGTAATAAACGATTGAAGAATGTACTTTTGCCAACATTGGGCCTACCCACAATTGCTACTGTAAAACCAGCCATAATAAAACAAATAAAGTTGGCGAAGGTACTGAATTAAACAGAAAGCATCTGTATCAACGCTTTCAACAATACATTAGCCAACAGATTATAAACGATTAATTGTACCCGTATTCTTTTAAGAAGAGATCACTGTCTCTCCATTTTGGGCGCACTTTTACAAACAACTCCAGGAACACTTTGGAGTCTACAAATTTTTCAATATCCACACGGGCAAGTGAACCCAGTTTTTTGATCATTTCACCCTTGGTGCCCAGTAAAATTCCTTTTTGTGTTTCACGCTGCACAATAATATCAGCTGAAATTTTAATAAGCGTTTGCTTTTGTTCAAAAGCTGTTACAACCACAGTGGTGTGGTATGGAATTTCTTCAGAAAATAATTCAAATATTTTTTCACGAACCAGTTCCGCCACAAAAAAACGGGTGCTGAGATCTGTTAACTGGTCTTCTTCAAAGAAAGGCTCCCCTTCCGGAACAAACTCAAGTATATGATTGATGAATGTTTTTTTGTTAACACCGGATAAAGCAGAAATAGTTATTACTTTTTTACAATAAGGCTTCCCCTCAAAAAATGCTTTTGCTTCTTCCAGTTTAGCCGTATCAACAAGATCAAGTTTGTTTAACACAACAATGGAAGGAACCTTTAACTTGAGCGATGTAAACAGGTCTTCATTTTCCTGCCAGCTGTCTTTTACATCCACCAGCAAGAGCGCAACATCCGCATCTTCCAATGCACTTTTTACACTGGCCATCATTTTTTCCTGCAGCTTATACTTGGGATCAATAATACCCGGTGTATCAGAAAAAACCAATTGATAATCGGCAGTGGTAAGAATACCCTTGATGCGATGCCTGGTTGTTTGCACTTTTGATGAAACAATTGCCAGCTTTTCGCCCAGCAATGCATTCATTAACGTGCTTTTGCCGGCATTAGGCTTACCAAATATGTTTACAAATCCAACTTTCATAAAAGACCTCCTGCTGCAAGCTACAAGCTATTAGCTAAAAAAGAAAGTCCCCCGCTTTAGCGAGGGACCGTTGTTGCGAAGGGGAGGATCGAACTCCCGACCTTCGGGTTATGAGCCCGACGAGCTACCGCTGCTCTACTTCGCGGAATGGAGTGCAAAGGTAAGGGTATTACAGTTTGCTCCCAAAAGAAAAAGCAAAGAAGCAGAAAATATTTCTGCCTCTTTGCTCATCAACTGGATAATTATCGAAAACTTATTTTGTACGTTTCTTTAAACTGGATGCACCACTTGTTCTGAAATCGCTGATGGATGCGGTGCCTTTGTATTGTACATCACTTGCACCGCTTGCATTTACTTTCAGATCTTTATTCACTGTTATTTTTATATCTGATGCGCCTGAAGCATCTGCTTTACAATTTTCTGTTACAAGATCAAATCCGGTAAAATCGCTTGCGCCGCTAACATCAATATCAAGCGTGTTTACATTACCTGATATTTTAGAAGATGATGCACCACTCTGATCAACACGCATGCTGCTGTAACTGATGGCTCCTTTTAAGCTGGAAGCACCGCTGAGATCAAGCTTAAGATTTGCACCCCTCAGCACGCCATCAATTTTAATATCAGTAGCGCCTGATGCATCGATCATATCAAGATTCTTTACAGAAATATAAGCACGTAGCTTGCGGTTTTCGTTGCTCCATTTCCATACATTTTCATTATCGTACGATATACGGAGCACGCCATTGACTACTTCTGTTTTAATACGCTTAATGTATTTTTCATCTGCTGCGCTCACAACAACCGCCTCCTCGCTCCCCTGCTTAATGATTACATCAAACGCATTGGATACTTTAATGCCGTGAAAGCTGCCCACTTTGCGTGGCTCGGCATTTTTATCATTTATTACGGTTACATCCTGTGCAGCTGCAAAACCTGCAGCAAAAACGGCTAATACAATGAAGCTGAATACTTTTTTCATGTTCAAAATTTTTAGATAAGGTTTACTGGTTAATGCAAAATGAATGCGCCATTGGTTACAATCCTGTTTTTGGCCTGACTTGGGCAAAAAGCAAAATCTGTAACCCGGTTGTATAGAAGTTGTACGAAAGATGTTACGAAAATGTTACAGCAAACCTGAAAGAATTTATCTTTGCATCGTCAAAAAAGCGGCAAGCCGGTTTTTGGCACAGATTCCCCGGGGTGCTTACCCGTCTGGTTCCAGGGCCCGGAACCAAAACGGAGGCTGAGATCAAACCCGTAGAACCTGATCAGGGTAATGCCTGCGCAGGG
>NZ_CAMLGT010000077.1 GCF_946479605.1 uncultured Lacibacter sp. | reverse complement strand
CAGTACCCGGTTCAAAGATCACTTCAATACTTGCTTCACTTGCACTTGTTGCATCGCTCAAGATATATTGCATACCCTGCACACCATTGATGGCACGCTCAAGAATCGTGAGTGTTGATTTTACCAATACATCGGCGTTCGATCCGGGAAACTCAATAAAGATGTTGACCCTCGGCGGTGCTATTTCGGGAAACTGTGCAACCGGTGAGGAGTTGATAGCCAAAAGCCCCATGAACACAATAACCACAGAGAGGGCAATGGCAAGAACCGGTCGTTTTATAAACTTATTAAACATTGTTCTTTGTTTTTTGGTTCCTGCCTTATTCGGCGTGTAAATTGTTTAACTCAGCTAATTCTTTTGCAAAAGGCACAAACTCGTAGTTGATCTTTTCGTTGTTTTTTACTTTACCTAAACCTTCTGCAAGAATTTTATCTTTTGCACTTAAGCCGGAACCAACCACATAAATATGCGGCAGCTCCTGTACAATAGAGATCTGTTGTGCTTTAAGCACATTGTTCTCATCAACGATGTACACATATTTTTTATCGAGTACATCGAATGTTGCTTTTTGCGGAATAAGTACAGCGTTTTTCAATAGTACAGGCATCAGGATATTGCCTGTTTCGCCGTGGCGAAGGATACCTTTTGCATTCACAAATGTTGCCCTGAACGCAATGTTCCCTGTTTCATTGTTGAAGTCTGCTTCAATGGTTTCAACAACACCGGGCACATCAAACATTTCTTTGTTTGCCATTTGCAGCAGTACATGCTGCCCGTTCTTTGTTTTTACTTTTTTTATGTAATCGAGATATTCAGCTTCCGGCACATTAAAGTACACCCACATGCGGCTGTTATCAGAAAGTGTAGTGAGCAGCTCACCTTCATCGATAAGACTGCCCAGTCGTTTTTGAAAACGATCCATAATGCCATCAAAGGGTGCACGTATTTCTGTAAAACCTAAGTGCGCCTGTGCCAGGGACAGTTCTGCTTTTGCTTTGTTGAGTTTTGCTTTTGCCAGGGCCAGTTCGTTGGGCGATACTACATCTTTATCGGCCAGGCTTTTGGTATTGTTGTATTCTATCTCAGCAAAATTCATTTCTGCTTTTGCTTTCTCTACTTCAGCCTGGTAAATCAGCGGCATGATCTTGAAGAGCAGTTGGCCTTTCTTCACAAACTGCCCCTCGTCTACATATATTTTTTCGAGATAACCTTTTTCCTGCGAGCGTAATTCGATGTGGCTTGATGATTGAACCTGGCCAACATATTCTTTGTAAATAATGGTATCTCTTTCAATAGGGCTGGTGACTAAAAATTTTATGTCTGCTTCTTTTTCTTCTGTTTTGTGTTTGCAGGAAGAAAAAATAAATACTGTTGCCACTATGGCGAGAATAACGATCCTCTTCATTTAGTTTTTTATTTATGAATGATGAAACAGCATTGGTTGTTAAAGAACCAAATGCATAAAGGAATGCCTATATGAAACAAATCACATAGAACAAATGGATAAACTTAAATGATCAGGAGAGGTAGCTTTTCCAGGAATGATGCAGAACAAAGAAAGGAATGGTTGAACGGTTGTCAACAGTTGATGCAAATTGTGAAAACCGGCTTTGCAGACAGGAAGTGTAAAGCAGCTCGTTGAATGCGCTGTCATCAGCAAGATAATACTTATGGGTACTGTTGCTGTTTAGTTTCCTGCTGCTGTTGTCTCCGTCATCATCTTCTTCCGTAAATTCCATTTCCCATTCCAGCGGATCAGGTTCCACGAACTGATGAAACGAAATATGAGAACTGGTGAATAAATGCCACGAAGGAGGCTTGGAATTATGAGTGCTGGTAATATTTACGGCATCCCTTATACAAGCAAAGACAGTAAATTGTTGCAGCGAAAAAGCAAACGCAAAAAGAAGAATGAGGCAATACCTGCATCCCGCCTTTACAGAGGAGAAATGTTGATGGTTGTGTTTTATGTCTTTGCTTTTAATGAGCATTCCGGGGTGCGAAAGTACAACAGATTACAACATGTTCCTGTTGTTCGAAATTGCATTTTTTGAAAACGGTAATGAAGGTTCGTTAAGTTAACCTCTGCATTTATACAGCAAAAAAATCAACTCTTAAACCGAAACACCACACTGCCGTTCTTCTTATCATCGGCACTTAAAAACACTTTGTAATAGTTCTCTCCGTTTTGTACACGCATAATAGCTGTATTTGGCGGAATGCGTCCCTGATTTTCGGCATACATGGTTAAGGTGTTATCCTTTCCCCGAATAGCGCTCAGCTTAAGTGTAATGGGTTTGTCGCTCAGCGTTTTTTGTGCGGCCACTACTTCGCCATTGAACAGTACAGTAATAACGTCGCCATCTATTTCGGCATTGTCATACAGGTTTACAATGATCTCTTCTTCTTCAATGCCGATTGTTTCAAACACTTTACTTTCTCTCTTTTCAAGACCGTTTGGCAATTTAGGCGCAGGAGCGATCACCGGTTTTACTTCTGTTTTTGTTTGCGGATCATTGTCATTCTCTACTTTGCTGATGGATGGTCCTGTCGAAACAGGATTTTCTTTTACCGGTTTTGTCTGCGCTGCATCTGTATTTGTTTTTGGCGGAGTTGTTTTTACAGTAGGCTTTTGTGTGTTGTTGTTTGGTTTGGGATTGCCACGTACCACTGTATTATTTTGAGGGGGAGCCTTTGTAATAATATTTTTCACGAGTTGCTTGCGTGAAAGCACAGTGGTACCGCTTCCGCAATTGCTTGCTTCCACTGCACCTTTCCAGTTCCCTTCCAGTTCCTCGGTATCACCTTTTTTAAAGTAGGTAAGGGTATGTACCTGGAAACAATCTTTGAACCATTGGGGGGTATTTGCTTTCACCCGTCTTACTTCTTTGGCTGTAATGGTTTTGCTGCTGGGATCAAGCGTTCCTTCAATGGCACAAATGGTATAAAAGCGTTTACCTTCAATAACAAAATAAGTGGTGGATGTTCCTTCCACTTTGTTGCCATTTACTTCCAGTTCAAGAAAATATTCTGTGCGTGAGCCACCAGGTTCGCCTTTAGCATCGAAACTGCCGCTCCATTGTCCACTGTATTTTTGGGCGAAGGTTGTTGCTGAACAAAAAAGGAAAGCAAGTAAAAGAGTCTTTTGCATAATGTAAGTGCTGTTCAAATACGGCTGCAAATTACAGCTTTGGAAAAAAATGGGTGGCGAAAGGCTTTGTTAATTTTAATTGCCTTGCCGTTTCTGTTATTTAGAGTGCTTTGTTTTTTGCTTCTTGTAAGTGCAGTTACTCCTTTTCCGCAATCTTCTCTTTCAGTTGCAGTTTCCCAAACTCCGTTTAATAAGTCCTTTTTACCGGTATTCGTAAACCAAAGTATGTGTTTTTGAAAACAAGGGGCCAGGAAATCAGCACTGCTTCTCTTATAAGATTCATATTCAGTTACAATTATTTTTGAGGAAGAGCTGTCTTTTTCCACCTTTGCTTTGCATACACTGTAAAATTCCCGGTTGTTTAATTTGAATTTTGTATGGGTTAAAGCCTCGTTTTTACCACCGGTTTCTATAAATTCTATTTCAAATTGATGCTGTTCCGATTCGCCGTTCAATTTATAGTAGCCAGTCCATCTGCCCTTTATGTTTTGGGAAAAGCAAAATGAAAGAAGAAAAGAAGCAAGCAGGAAGAGAAAAGTTTTTTTCATTTGGTTTTTGATACAAAATAAATTCATTCTGCTAACTATGGCAGCCTACTTGAACTTTTGCAGAACATCGCCTGATGCATTACCTTTGTCGACCTAAAAATTTAAACGAAGTTCATGAAGATCAGTTTTCCCGATGGCGCAGTAAGGGAGTATGAGCAAGGTGCATCAGCCCTGGACATCGCCAAATCAATCAGCGAAGGATTAGCAAGAAAAGTATTGGCCGCAAATGTTAACGGACAAGTGTGGGATCTCACACGCCCCATTAACACGGATTCTACTTTGAAGCTGCTGACGTGGGATGATGCTGAAGGAAAGAACACGTTCTGGCATAGCAGTGCTCACCTGATGGCTGAGGCTGTGGAAACTTTATTCCCCGGAGTGAAATTCTGGGTAGGCCCTGCATTGGACAAAGGTTTTTATTACGACATGGATCTTGGCGACAGGAAGATGACCGAAGAAGACCTGGCAGTGCTTGAAAAGAAGATGAACGAACTGGCGAAGAAGAACAATCCTTACCAACGCAAGGAAATTTCGAAGCAGGATGCGGTTGCTTATTTCACTGAAAAAGGCGATGAATATAAACTCGATCTGTTGCAAGGTTTGGAAGATGGTGGTATCACTTTTTATTCGCAGGGCGGTTTTACTGATCTCTGTCGTGGGCCACATATTCCGCATACCGGTTTTATCAAGGCCATCAAATTAACTTCTATTGCCGGTGCATATTGGAAAGGTGATGAAAAGAACAAACAGCTTACCCGTGTATATGGTGTAACCTTCCCTTCACAAAAAGAGCTGGATGAATACCTGGCAATGCTTGAAGAGGCAAAGAAAAGAGATCACCGTAAGCTTGGTAAGGAGTTAGGAATTTACACTATGGATGATGATGTGGGCCAGGGCTTGCCTTTGTGGATGCCCAATGGCACTGTAATTATTGAAGAGCTGGAAAAGCTGGCGAAGGAAACAGAAGCTGCTGCCGGTTATAAGCGTGTGGTTACTCCGCATATTGCCAAAGAAAGCATGTACCTCACCAGTGGTCACCTGCCATATTATGCCGATAGTATGTTCCCGCCAATGGAAATGGACGGAGAAAAATATTATCTCAAGGCAATGAACTGTCCGCATCATCATAAAATATTTGATGCTGAACCAAAGAGCTATAAAGATCTTCCATATCGTATTGCAGAATACGGTACCTGTTACCGTTATGAGCAGAGCGGTGAGTTATTTGGTTTGATGCGTGTACGTTGTCTGCACATGAACGATGCACATATTTATTGCAACCGTGAGCAGTTTGCCGATGAATTCCGTGCGGTGAATGATATGTACCTGAAGTATTTCAAAATTTTCGGTGTAGATAAATATGTGATGCGATTGAGTTTGCATGATCCGGCCAAGCTTGGTCAGAAATATGTGAACGAACCTGAACTGTGGCAGGAAACTGAAGCGATGGTACGTAAAGTGCTGATTGAATCAAATATTCCGTTCATTGAAGTCCAGGATGAAGCGGCATTCTATGGTCCTAAGATTGATGTGCAGATATGGAGCATCATTGGCCGTGAGTTTACATTGGCTACCAACCAGGTTGATTTCAACAGCGGTAATAAATTCAAACTGTCGTTTACTAATCAAACCAACCAGCCCGAAGTACCGTTGATCATTCACCGTGCACCGCTGGGTACACATGAACGTTTCATTGGATTTTTGCTGGAGCATTATGCCGGCAAGTTCCCGTTATGGCTGGCACCTTTGCAGGTTAAAATTCTGCCCATCAGTGACAAGTTCATGGATTATGCAAAAACACTGCTGAATAAACTGAAAAAAGCAGATATTCGTGCAGAGATTGACGACCGTAACGAAAAAATAGGGAAAAAGATCAGGGATACAGAGCTTGCAAAAGTTCCATATATGCTGGTTGTGGGTGAAAAAGAAGTGAACGAAGGAAAAGTGGCGGTGCGTAAGCAAGGGAAAGGTGATGCAGGTGTGTTAGATGCCGATGAGTTTATTGCAGCTGCCGCTCTTGAGATCAGCGAAAGAAAATCAGATTAAAAGAATTTCTCTTCTGCCCCTGGAGAGAATTTTAAAAACAAAATGAACAGTTGCTCCCTGCAAGGGGGATGGGAGCAGAATTAGTATGGCATTTCCATCAAGACCTCCAAGGGGACGTTTTATTCCCCGTAAAGAACCAGAACATCGCATCAACCACATGATCCGTGTACCGGAAGTACGTTTGGTTGGTGATAACGTAGAAGTGGGTGTTTACCCAACTCAAAAAGCTTTACAGATTGCCCAGGACCTGGGTTTGGATCTGGTTGAAATTTCTCCACAGGCAGTACCGCCTGTTTGTAAAGCAATCGACTACAACAAATTCCTTTACGAAAAGAAGAAGAAAGAAAAGGAAATGAAGGCCAAGAGCAAATCGGCTGAGTTGAAGGAGATCCGGTTTACCCCAAATACCGATGATCATGACTTTGATTTTAAAGCAAAGCATGCCGAAAACTTCCTGAAGGAAGGCAATAAGGTAAAAGCTTACGTGCAGTTTAAAGGTCGTGCCATCCAGTTTAAAGAAAGGGGAGAACTGGTATTGCTGAAGTTTGCCGAGCGCCTGGCTGAAATTGGACAGGTAGAAGGCTTACCCAAGCTGGAAGGAAAGCGGATGTTGATGATTATTTCGCCTAAAACAGCGAAGAAGAAAAAAGAGAATGCAGAATAAGCATAAGCAAGCCGCCTCCGAAAGAGGCGGTTTTGTTTTTTAATTGATTGACTGTCAGGAAACGTCACCTCGACGAAGGAGAGATCTCCAGATTTTAGGACAGCCTGCAATTTTAGAGATGTCTCGTACCTCGACATGACGTATTTAGCGGATATTTGCTGCCCCTCGGCAAAAAAACTGTTCTTGATTTCCGTCATTTCCGCACATTTTTCCTACATTTGCGCTCCCAAATAGGGAAGCTGGAAACAGCTTGGTATTGCCCAAACGGCCCCCTAAGTGTTCTGCCTGTGCAGAGCCGCCAGCCGGGTATCATTCTTAAAGCGCATTCAAATGCCAAAGGTAAAAACCAATTCAAGTGCCAAAAAAAGGTTTAAAGTAACCGGCACTGGTAAAATCACTCACCAAAAGAGTTTCAAACGTCACATCCTCACTAAGAAGTCTAAAAAGCGTAAGCGTAACATGCGTATCGACGGTGTAGTTGCAAAATCACATGTTGACTTTGTAAAACGTTTATTGCGTCTGAAATAAGAGTCGCACAAACACACATCAAATTAATCATTCAAAAAAATTAAGATATGCCACGTTCAGTAAACGCAGTTGCATCAAAGCAACGCCGCAAAAGAATTCTTAAGCAAGCCAAAGGCTTCTATGGCAAACGTAAAAATGTATATACCGTTGCCAAAAACGTAGTTGAAAAAGGTATGACCTACTCTTACGTAGGCCGTAAACTGAAAAAGCGTGAATACCGTGCTCTCTGGATCGCACGTATCAACGCAGCAGTAAGAGAAGAAGGTTTAACTTACTCTGTATTCATCAACAAGCTGAAAGCAAAAAATATTGATCTTGATCGTAAGATCCTTGCAGACCTGGCGATGAACGAACCAGAAAGCTTCAAGCAATTGGTAGCATCAGTGAAATAATCATCAACTGATTCATATAGAGCCCCGACAGAAATGTTGGGGCTTTTTGTTTTTTGCCACAAAGAAGACCTGCTGCTAATGACTACCGGCTGTAAATTTCCTCTTTGTGTTTCTTCGTGTTTTCGTGCCTTTGTGGCCTTCCAAAAATCTTCCTGCCCCAGCATTTATTTTTACAATAAGTTTGTGCAAAATTTCTGAAAGGTGACACAAGACCAACGCTCGTTTCAACTAAGCAATCAAACGTATAACGACCTCGTACACCAAACATTCAATTTTCCGCAGGAAGGCTTTGAATTAAAAGATGGCTATCTCCAGTTCAACGGACTTGATGTGAAAGCATTGATTGATAAGTATGGTACGCCTATGAAGCTGACATACCTGCCGAAGATCGGGATGCAGATCAAAAAGGCAAAGAAGATGTTTGATGCGGCATTTAAAAAACATCGTTACGAAGGGAAGTATTTTTATTGCTATTGTACCAAGAGCAGTCACTTTTCATTTGTGGTGGAAGAAGCGTTAAAGCATGAGATCCATCTTGAAACTTCGTATGCGTACGATATTGAGATCATCAATAAGCTTTATCAGAAAAAGAAGATCACAAAAGACATCCAGATCATCTGCAATGGTTATAAACAGAAGCCCTATATTCAACGCATTGCAAAACTGCTGAACAGCGGTTTTAAAAATGTAACCCCAATTCTTGATAACAAAGAAGAGTTGCAGCAATACAAGAAAACGGTAAAAGTTCCTTTTAAGCTGGGTATACGTGTAGCAGCAGAAGAAGAACCTACTTTCCCTTTCTATACTTCACGCCTCGGTATCCGTGCAAGAGATATTCTAGAGTTTTATGTTGATAAGATCGAAGGCAACGAAGACCGCTTCCAGTTAAAGATGCTGCACATTTTCCTCAACAAAGGAATTAAGGATGATATTTATTACTGGAGTGAATTAAACAAGGTAGTAACACTGTATTGCCAGTTAAAAAAGATATGTCCTGAACTTGATTCCATCAACATCGGCGGCGGGTTTCCTATTAAGCACTCGCTTGGTTTTGATTACGATTATCAATTCATGATTCACGAAATAGTTTCCACGATCAAGAAAACCTGTAAAAAAGCAGGGGTGCCCATGCCGAATATATATACTGAGTTCGGAAGCTTTACAGTAGGTGAAAGCATGGCACATATCTATTCGGTACTTGGTCAAAAAACACAGAACGACCGTGAGAACTGGTACATGATCGATTCTTCATTCATCACCACATTACCTGATACATGGGGCATTGGTGAAAAGTTTTTAATGCTACCGATCAATAAATGGGAGAACGATTACCAGCGTGTGGTGTTGGGCGGTATTACCTGCGACAGTCATGATTACTACGATTCAGAAGAACATATCAATGAAGTATTTCTTCCAAAGCTGAATGGTAATGAAACACAGGAGCCATTGTATGTTGGTTTTTTCCACACCGGCGCATACCAGGATCAGATCAGCGGATACGGTGGCATCAAGCACTGCATGATTCCATCGCCTAAACACATTATTGTGGGGCACGATAAAAACGGGAAGCTCGTTGACTGGGTGTATGCAAAAGAACAAACCGCACAAAGTATGTTGAAGATATTGGGTTATTAATTTCAAATAACCAACAAGCAAAAGTCCCCCGTTTTAGCGGGGGACTTTTTTTATTTCAACTTCTACCGTTTACAAATTAGGATTACTTGTGCGGCTTGGTTTACGACCACCGTTTTGCGGTGTGTTGTTAGGATACTGCTGTGGATAGCTAGGGTACTGTGGATACTGTTGCGGATATGTTCTCACATTCCTGTCGTCCCAACCACCATCATGACGGTGATCGCAGTCGCATCCTTTTTTACCTTTTCCTTTACCTTTTGCATAATCCCTTGCATGGCCACCATATACTTTCTTCGCTTGTCCGGGAGGAAGGTTTGTGCGGTGATTGCAATTGTCGTAACCACGGTTGTTGTTACGAGGGTAGCTCATACGTCCATCAGGATAGCGTACTGCGCCATCGGGGTAGCGGGTTGTGCCATCAGGGTATTGGACAGTACCATCAGGCCATTGGCGGCTGCCATCGGGCCTAGTTACAGGGCGATTGGTTTTGTTGCCAAAAATTCCGCCGTTTGTGGGAAAAATCTGAGCCGATGCTGATGTGGCTGCTACAGTCATCATCAGGGCTATTGACCATTGGTAGAATTTTACGTTTGCCATAGTCGGTAAGTTTTTACTCTTGTAATTCAAACAATCTGCCAAATGACTAAAACAACCGGTATAAAATCTGTTCTTACGCTTTCTTTAACAATAATGCTTTGCTTCAGTGCTGCAGCACAGAGCACAGAGGATTCTGTAAAAGCTGTTGTTAACAATATGTTTGCAGCAATGAAGAATGCAGACTCTGTTGGTTTGAAGAATGTGTTTTCGCCATGGGTAGTGTTACAAACCATCAGCCGCACAAAAGAAGGAGAAACCATTGTGCGTACAGAAAACATCAATGAGTTTGCTTCATTTGTTGGTAAATCAACAAAAGGCGATGCTGACGAACGCATCACATTTGGAGCAGTGCATATTGATGGTGCTTTGGCAAGCGTTTGGACACCGTATGAATTTTATTACAAAGGTAACTTCAGCCATTGTGGAGTTAACTCATTTCAGCTTGTGCGGATAAACGGAGTTTGGAAAGTACAGCACATTATAGATACAAGACGTAAAACGGATTGCAAATAATATTTCTAAATAAAAGCCCCGCATATTGCAGGGCTTTTATTTTTATCTTTTTTTCGAGCGGTACTTGCGGTTCACTTTCGGATCGTCAAAATATTTGTTTGCATCTTTCGGATCTCCTGTTTCAATTTCCTCCAGCGGCACATCTATTAACTGCAATTGTATTTGTTTGAGATCTGTACGAAGCTTGTTTGTTTTTGTAATAATGTCCGGATCTTTTTCGCCAAGCAAAGCGTTTTCCTGAACAATATATTCCAATCGTCTGATGCTCGTACGTACAAGCGATACGGAATTCTGATCGTTTACTTTATTGGGCGATACTGCTTCTTTTACCGGCACCAGTGTAACGCCAACTGCAGGTAACACACGCCCAACATTTTTCTGATCTTCGTTTTTTGATGTGCTGAGAATGGTACCTGCTAAAGCTGATGAAGATGAGGTCATATCAAAGGCCACCCTTGAGTTTCTCGTCTTCTTAATTTTTTTGTCCATGGTACGGAAGGTGAACTTCAACTGTTGTATATACCGGTTGTAATCATTTACCAGCTTATCGTATTCCTGCCGTTTAAGCGGATAGTTAATGGCATCTCTTACAATCACACGTACAACTGCTGTATCCTTATTCCTGAATTTGTCGGCACCAACAAACAGCAGACGAACGATTTTTATTTTACCGCTATCGTTATCTTTCACAAAATCATAGGGGATGAACCATACAAATTCATCTTTACATTTTGCGATCTGGTATTCAGGTTTAATGGGGATATTGCTTTCGAAATTAATATACTCAATGGGGAAATTCCCGTTTTCGCAGTTGAGGGAAATTCTTGCGGTATCACCTTCGTCTACTGTGATAGTTGCCGAAACAGAAGGCCGGATCTTTGATTGTATGATCTCGGTATTAAAGAACACAATGGTAAACATCGTATCCGCTTTTTCTGTTGGATTATTCAGGTTTTGTACGCCCAACTGTACTTTGTATTCAACATCATACTTCAACCGTCCTGAAAGGAAATAAGCTTTGTCTGCTTTGAAAGTAAGTAATCCGTTGTCTTTATTAATGCGCAAACCAACGGGGGAGTTCTTTAGATACCAGTAATAGTTACTTATTTCTTTATTGATCTCAAGCTTGTAAGAAAGGGAACTGTCTACATGCAAGGTAAAATAAGGGTTAAGATTACGGATGCGTAGAACAGTATCTGCCGGAGGCAGATTTACGTGCGCTGTATCAGGAATATCCTGTGCGTTGGACTGGAACAGGATAAACAAACAAGCAAAAAGGGTTACTAATGTTTTCATGTCGATCGTGGCGAAGATACTTATGTCTTTGGAAACACTTGTTAAGAGAAATAAAAACCCCGTTGTAAAAACAACGGGGGACCAAAACCAACTGCTATAAAACAAGCTATATGAATGCTGTTACTGAATATTGATGGTCTTCACCGGCTGTTGTAAATCTGCTTTTTTAGGCAGTAAAAGCTTCAGCAAACCATTTTCGTATTTCGCCTGAATGGCTTCTGTATTGATCTTTTCATCCACGGTAAAGCTGCGTTTAAAACTTTGGTAGCTGAATTCACGACGAACTACTTTTACCTCGTCATTCTTTACTTCTTCTTTCTTTTCATAGCTGATGGTGAGTAAACCCTTGTCAACAGCTATGGTAAAATCTTCTTTGTTTCTACCCGGAGCATTCAGCTCAAGATGGTAAGCATCTTTTGTTTCAACAATGTTTACTGCCGGCGAAAAGAGGTTGTTTACTGTTTTGCCAAATGCAGGCAACTCATTAAAAAGCTCATCAAAAATGTTGTTGAAATGTTTCTGAGCGGGGCTGTGCAATTTTACCATTGTCATAGTATTAAAGTTTTAATTGTTTTTAATAATGGTATGAAATCATCAAAGCATGTTCCAACCAACTGTTTCAGGACTTCATTACAGTTTAAAACAAATGTTAGCGACAATAAGTCGGTTTAATTGCAATCTAACTGTCAAAATTTCTTTTTCGGATGATTGAACTTTCAATTCCTGTAGCTTTGCATAAAATTTTAAATCAATTCAACTATGTATCCAGCAGAAATAGTATTACCCATGAAAGGGGAGATGACCGAAGGAGGATTTGAAGAATTATTATCACCTGATGCAGTAGATACTGCATTGGCACAAAAAGGTACAAGCCTTGTGTTTATTAATTCGGTTTGTGGTTGTGCAGCAGGTAGTGCAAGACCAGGTGTGTTGATGGCTGTTAGCAACAGCACCAAACGTCCTGATCATTTGCTTACCAGCTTTGCAGGTTTTGATATTGATGCCGTGAAGAAGATCCGTGAGCATTTGTTGCCTTATCCTCCAAGCTCACCAGCTATTGCTTTATTTAAAGATGGACAGTTGGTGCATATTATTGAGCGCCACAACATCGAAGGTCGTCCTGCGCAGATGATTGCACAAAACCTCATCAGTGCATTTGATGAGCATTGCAATTAATGCAGCAGCAAAAATGTTTATCGTATCCCTCAACTTTTGTTGAGGGATTTTTTTTGGATAGCTAGGCCATACTTAATCTGTTGCTGAAGTATGGCATTCTATAATAAGTATGGCATACCTGCTTAGATATTGTATTTTTGCCACCGCTGTAAACTAAGCTATCGTTTCCTTCGGGAAGAGGAAAGTCCGGACAGCACAGAGCAACGCACCGGTGAAGAGCCGGGTGTTCCGAAAGGAGCAACAGAAAGTGCCACAGAAAATAACCGCCCGCTGCAAAGCAGGGTAAGGGTGAAAAAACAGGGTAAGAGCCTGCAGGTTATAACAGTAATGTTGTAACGGGGTAAACCTTGCGTGCTGAAATGCCACATAAACCGTCGCATGAGAGCTGCTCGCTCGATGACGGAGGGTAGGCAGATTGATCCTTCAGCGTAAGTTGCTGGACAGATAAATGATAGCTCACGACAAAATCCGGCTTACAGGTTTACAGCTTTTAAAAAAAACATCAGGCCCCGGAAACGGGGCCTGACCTGTTTAAAAATAACGTTCTTCCATTATCCGTTTATGATGCAGAAAGTGTCCTAATGTAACAAAGCCTAATGCATTTACGGTAATGGAATTGTTGTTGGCAATGCCGCTCGTGTTTAATTCTTTTGGAGAGAAACTGTTAAACAGAAATTCACTGCTTTTACGAACAGCCCTGAATTCATCGTTCAGCGATTGTAATGAACGTTTACTTACATCTACAATAGCAGCATATTCGTTCTCATCAAATCCACTGAGCGGTGCAGCACTCTGTCGTGCAAACCACAATGCCCTGTGTGCAAAAATTCGTTCAGCATCAATCATGTGCTGAATAAGTTGCTTAACGGTCCATTTTCCTTCAGCATACGCATGATCTGCTTTTGCATCGGGGATGGAGGCCAGGAATGAATCGAGTACAGTTGCCTGGTTTTCGAAGCCTTGACGCAGGTCATCTTCCTGCACATTCATAACATAGTTGTGATAAAAAGGAGCGTAGTCGTTAGTGGTTGGTCTTGACATGATAAAAGGTTTGAGGCATGTAAAACACAAAATCGTACATGATATTGTAAACATAAAAAGAAAACCCGCTTTTCAGCGGGTTTTTATAGCGGAACTATTATCCTTTTTTCGATTTCTTAACTTTTGGTTTGGGCGATGGCTTTGTGTTTTCTTTTTTATCGCCTGTAAGTGTTGCTGCGATCTTTACTGATTCGTATGCATTTACCAAACCACCTGTGCGGCTGAAATTGGCAAAATCTTCTTTGCTTTCAGTGCCGGGTTTTGTTACCTGCAGGTTGGGGTTTTGCGCTCCCTTTTCAATACAATACTTTAATTGCTCAGGTGTAAGATTTGGGTAGTATGAAAGTATGAATGCTGCTACGCCTGCTACCACAGGGCTGGCCATACTTGTACCTTGTGCAAAACCGTAGGTATTACCACCAGGGATTGTTGAATAGATCTTTACGCCTGG
>NZ_CAMLGT010000076.1 GCF_946479605.1 uncultured Lacibacter sp. | reverse complement strand
TCTTGTGCCTTGTTTCCTTACACCGTTATATCTTCCACTTTAAATTTTACAATACCGGCAGGCACCTGCACTTCGGCCACTTCGCCCACTTCCTTACCCAGCAAACCTTTACCAATGGGCGATGTAACAGATATTTTTCCGGCTTTCAAATCAGCTTCCTGCTCACTAACAATCTGGTAGGTAATTTTTTTCTTGGTAGCCAGGTTGGTAATGGTCACCTTGGTTAATATAGCCACACGGCTTGTGTCAATTGTACTTTCGTCGAGGATCCTTGCACTGGCAATAACACTTTCCAGCTGGCTGATCTTTGCCTCCAGCAAACCCTGCGCTTCCTTGGCCGCATCGTATTCTGCATTCTCTTTTAAATCGCCTTTTTCACGTGCCTCCGCAATGGCTTTCGATGCCGCAGGACGTTCCACCCCACGCATGTGTTGTAACTCAGCCTGCAGTTTTTCAAGTGTTTCTTTTGTAACGTATTGTACGCTCATAAATTCCTCCTTGCTTTAGGTTACACAAAAAAATAACAACGCCTCAATTGAGTTTGAAGCGTTGCATGTTTAGTTAAAGAGCAAAAATAGAACCTTTTTTTGAAAATGGAAACAGTTGTTTGACCTTAGAAAGCGGTTGAATGGGGTTAATAATTTGAAAACCTGCAATGGGCATAACCGCTACCCTTTCCCTATTTTTGAACAAACATGAGTATGAAAACATTTCTCTTCTTCCTAGTATTGGTCATTGCTTCATTTCCGGCAAACAGCCAGGATAAAAACATCAGCTACAACCCCAACGAAAAAAAAGATACCACTAAAAAAAGCATCCGCAGTGCAGCCGTGGGAAAAATAGCAGCAGCCAATGTGCGGATCAATTATTATTCACCGGGTGTACGTGGAAGAATTATCTGGGGCGGTGTTGTGCCGCTCAATGAAGTGTGGGTTACAGGTGCACATGCAGCTACCAATATTGAAATAGATAAAGCATTTGTAATTGGCAACACAACTGTTCCTGCAGGCACCTATGCCATCTTTACCATTCCATCAGAAAATGAATGGACATTTATCTTAAACAAAAATTACCAGCAGCATTTAACGGATGAATACGATCAGAAAGAGGATGTATTGCGTATAAACGTAAAACCCATTGTTTCATCTCAGATAACTGAGCGTCTTCAATATTTTATTGAAAGCGACAGAATTGCTGTTGCCTGGGAAAAAGTACGCATCGAAATTCCGGTGAAGATTAAATAGCCACCCTACTTCAATCCTAATTTATCGGCCAGTACTTTACTCATTTTATAAAATGCCTCGTGTGTGTATCCGGCAATATGCGGCGTAAGGATCACATTGGGTTGTGAAGCCAGCCAGTCGAGTTGCTGTTGTTCCTGTTCACTGTATGTATGCAGCTTTTCATTTTCCAGCACATCAAGCCCGGCACCTGCAATAAAGCCACGCTGCAATGCATCAATTACAGCAGCAGTGCCATGCACTTTACCACGGGATGTATTTAAAAAGAAGGGACGCTTTTTTGCGGCTTCAAAAAAAGAACTGTCAGCATAATGATAGGTTTCATTTGTTAACGGCAAATGCAAACTGATGACATCACTGTATCGCAGCACCTGTTCCAACGATGCTTCTTTCACCTGCTCGCCTCCAAATTCAAACTGGTATTTATCGTGTGCAAGAATGGTTACATCAAACCCACGGAGCTTTTTTGCAAATGCACGGCCGGTATGTCCAAACCCAATAATGCCAACTGTTTTTCCATCAAGCTCCACACCACGGTTCTCATCACGCAACCATGTATGATGTTTTACTTCGGTATAACTATGGCTGATTCGGTTCATGAGGTTCAGCAACAATGCAAGCGAATGCTCACCCACAGCATCGCAGTTACCTTCGGGACTGCTGTACACTTTAATATCCCTGCTTTCTGCAAACGAAAGATCGATCAGCTCAAGACCACTGCCTAAACGCCCGATCCATTTCAGGCTTACAGCTTTTTCAAGCAGCTGTGCATCAATTTTTACACGTGTTGATACCACAAGCCCGGCAACATCTGTTATTTGTTCTGTTAACTCTTCGTATGTAATTGTTGGTGCATACACCACATCATATCCGCCTTCCTTTAACCGGGTTTGCAAATAATCATGGCATTTTGCTGTAATAATAACTCTCACTATTGATACTTCTCTGTTGTTGATTATGATCTGAAAACGCTGATTGACCGCTTACTTCATCCTGAACGTGAGTGCTGCAAAATCATTTACTGACAGCTGCTCGGCACGTTTGTTAAACAATTCATCTTTCAAACATTCCTCATCAAACAAACCCCGCACACCATTCCGCAGCATTTTCCTGCGTTGATTGAATGCTGTTTTAACAAGTAAGTTGAACTTCTGTTCACTTTTCATGTCTGGTATTACTTTCGCCGGCTTCAGTTTAATAACACCGCTTTTTACTTTTGGCGGAGGGTTAAATGCCTGTTCATCCACATCAAACAAATACTCCACATCAAAATAAGCCTGCACCAGCACACTCAATATGCCGTATGCCTTGTTGCCGGGTTTTGATGCAACACGCTGCGCCACTTCTTTTTGAAACATACCTACAACACAATCCACCTGCTCTTTCCATTCCAGTACTTTAAATAATATCTGCGATGAAATATTGTAAGGGAAGTTTCCAACCACCATAAACCGTTCCGGAAATGGTACATCTGCATCCAGAAAACTCTGATGGATCAGTTTTCCTTTGATTGCGGGAAAGCTGTGTTCTAAATACGCAACCTTTTCATCATCCAGTTCCACCGCTTTAAAATGAAGCGACGGGTATTTCAAAAAATATTTGGTGATGGCGCCTGCACCCGGTCCCACTTCCACTAATTGTTGTGGCTGTTCTTCCATCACCGCATCCACAATTCGCTGCGAAACAGATTCATCTTTAAGAAAATGCTGGCCTAATGATTTTTTTAATGTGTATTGCACGCTGCAAAAGTAGCAGAAAAAAGCCCCCGGCTTTCCGGGGGCTAATGATTTAACGATTAATGTGCAACAACCACTCGTTTTCTGAATAGTTCATCGCCTACTTTGCACTGAACAATGTATTGTCCGGGGCTCCAGTTGGCCACTTCGGTAATTGACCATTCATTTATGCCAGGGCTTAATTGTGGTGAACTACGATATACTACTGAACCGATACTGTTTGTAATCACTAATTCAGCAGTTTGTTTACGTTCACTAACAAAGTTGATCCTGAACATATCTTTTGCCGGGTTTGGCGAAACAGTTAATTCAAAACCATTATTCGGACGGATAAGTAAACGGATTGCATTCGTGTAATAACTACGTCCGCCACTACTTACATATTTTAACCGGTAATAAACTTCTGTTGACCGTAGATTGGTTATATCATCCTGTTCAATATAAGTACCTCCACTGTTTGGTGCAATGCGGCCACTTATTTTTGAAAAGTTCCTGCCGTTTGTACTCCGTTCCACTTCATAATAAGCAACACCTTCAGGGCTATCGCTGTTCCAGCTGATGAACCCTGTTTTACTTTGCAGTTTTGCATTGAAATTATAAGGCTTGCCCGATAATACTTCGCAGGCATTATACTGGGTGATTGTTACTGTATCGGTTGCATAAGTAGTACCGCAACTATCCAATAAGGTTTGGCTTACGATATATGTACCTGCCATTGTTGCCTGAATACGATCACCTGTAGTAGAACCATAAATGTTACCACCAATAGTTGACCAGTTATAAACGGAGGTGACTAATGGATTCGTAACAAAAACTTCAGCTACACCACCGGGACATAGCACCGGAAAATCTGTATCAATTTCTGCTGCAGGAGCACGGAAAAAGCTGAAGGGACCCACAAAATCTTTCAACGCTGCCGTAAATGAGTTAGAAGCCCTTGATTTTACAAGAATCCTCCGAAAAGGAAGACCGCAAACATCACCATCCCTCACCAAAGGATCGAGGCCAAGTTTACTGAGGTTGACTGAAAACTCCATGAACTGACCTTTTGTATAATCATTCACAACTGCCTGGTTACCCAATACTAATCTGAATGGGCCTGCCCATGTTGCATTTTCGTTTTGCAACCCATTGTAAAAGTCACCAGAAGTTTTAGGGCTAATGCCTGCGTAACCATACACTGCGGCGTTATCATAACCATCAAATTCTCCTGTCCAGTTAAAAGCTGTTGGTGTTAAGAGCAAAGCACTTTTATGTATCCATATCCTTGCTCCCAGTGATTTAATCGCTGTTTGACTGCTGTATTCTGTTGTGATGATAATGTCGCCTGCTTTTATAACATTACCTGAAGCATCAAACTGCCAGGATGTATGACCGGCATCGGGTCCATAGCCTTTAAAATTCAAGTTCGGTTTATCGTAATAGATATCGGTCTGATACATTTCAAAATCAAAATAACGGTCACCCGTTGTATTCTCAATTGAAACACCACCAAAAAGCCAAAGTGAATCATTCGTTTCTGTACCATCGCCATCCCTGCGCACATGCATGAACATGTCAAGAATCTCATTTTTGTCAGGTATACTTTGAGCAACCGGAGTTGACCACATTTGAGGACTCATCCCGTTTTTATTACTCCCTGATGCAAAGATGGTTGAATCAGTTCCATGATGGTCACGAATAAAAATACCATCGATCAGCAACATACCATTTAGCACATGAAACTGCGGGTAACGCATGTTGCGGAAAAACGGATAATTGCGTGTAGCAGGTTGAGATGTGTACAATGCAACAATATTTGCTGCCCCGGTTGTGTCAATGATATACTCACCCACACCGATGCCGTTGATATTGTTCATACTGAACCAGTCATCATTACCAACCTGCAAAAAGCCTTTATAAAAATTGCTTCGCAGATCACCTTCCACACCAAATCTTGCTTTGATCTGTTGTGCAGTAAGCGTTTGGTTGGTTAGAGCAACAAAGAGAAACAAACTGAGTAGAAGTTGTTTCATAGTAACGGATTTAAATGAAACACAGCCGCACACTGTAACCTGCACAGCTGTGTTAATAATTTAGCCTTTACGGCTTACAATTCGGATCGTTTCAACCGCAGAATTTTCGGTTGATCCATCAGCATGATGTGCCACTACACGATACGAGAGGTATCCAGGAAATGCACCTGTATCTCTGTACTTGTAGATAGGTTCTGTTGATGAACACCCTACTTCATCAATCTGAAAGAACCAGTTACCATCGTATGAACATTCAATGGTAAACTTGGTAACAGCTGATGGATTAGCCACTGCCCAGTTAAGTGAAACATCACTTGCCTGGCGATGAATACGGAAGTATCCAAATGCCTGACCAGAAGGGGTATTTCCTTTACCGTTTGTTGGGGTTGTACCACCGCCGGATTGTGCGTGTGATGCAGTGAAAGACAGCGCAAGCGCTGCAATAATGATCATTGCTTTCATGGGATTACGATTTGAGCACAAATTAAAAACAGGGTCACGCAAATCCTAAAAAAACGTCATGAATTTCCACTTAAGAACCCAACTTTTTTCCCTATACAGATACCGTAAATACCGCACAATTTCAACGCATAAATCTCCCCAACATTTAAAAAGCCTGTTTTTCAACCGTTTATAACCCCTTTCCCAAAACAAACAATCCATTACATTTGTACACAACACACGCAAATAACCATGCAACCCGAACAAAAACCAATAATAGGCTTCAGCTGCGGCGATCTGAACGGTATAGGTCTTGAAATAATCATCAAAGCATTGAGCGACAGCCGGATGGCTGAGCTTTGCACACCGGTTGTTTTCGCCTCCAACAAAAGCATCAACTTCTATAAGAAAATGGTGAGCGATGCTAATTTCAACTATCAGGCAGTAAAGGATTTTGAACGGCTAAGCACAAAATCGGTCAATGTGTTCAGTTGCTGGGAAGATGAGGTGAATATTCAGCCCGGTCAGTTAACAGCCGAAGGAGGCAGTTACGCCATTAAGTCGCTCACCGAAGCAGTGAAAGCATTAAAAGATGGCCATATTCATGCATTGGTTACCGCCCCCATTCACAAAAAAAATGTACAAAGCGAAAGCTTTCCTTACACCGGCCATACTCCTTACCTGAAAGCAGCCTTTGAAGCAAATGATGTGGTGATGTTTATGGTGGCAGAAAACATTAAAGTAGCACTGGTTACTGAGCATATCCCGGTTGCAGAAGTAGCATCGCACATTACCAAACAAAGTATTGTGAGTAAACTGAAGATCATGAATCAATCGTTGAAAAAAGATTTTGGCATCACAAAACCAAAAATTGCGGTACTGGGTCTTAACCCACATGCGGGTGATGAAGGATTGATTGGCAAAGAAGAAGCAGAAATTATTCAACCTGCCATTAAAGAAGCCAAACAACAGGATGTATTTTGTTTTGGTCCATACAGTTCCGATGCATTTTTTGCACGTGGGCAACATGAACGTTTTGACGCAGTACTGGCTATGTACCACGACCAGGGCTTGATCCCCTTTAAATCATTAGCCATTGGTGAAGGCGTGAATTATACAGCCGGGCTGAATGGTATACGAACAAGTCCTGATCATGGAACTGCATTTGATATTGCAGGTAAAGGCAGGGCTGATGAATCATCGTTACGTGGAGCAGTGTTTGCAGCTATTGATATTTTCCGCAGCAGAAATGGTTATGCTGATGCACGGAAAAACCCAATGCGTAAAATGAGTGCAGCGATGCTTGCAAGAGCAGTGGATGAAAAAATTGAAGAAGAATAGACGTTAAAAAAAACAAGACACAAGGAGCAAGGTACAAGAGGCCGACAATAGAAAACCAAAAACGATTAACCGTTTTCAGTTATTTCAGCATGGCTTCAGTTACACCTTGGTTGATGATGTATGAGCTGTAGCTGATCTCCACCTTTCCCTTTTTATTTTTTGGCAGTTCAGCTTTCTTGCTGCCATCATCGTACTCAAGTGTAATTCCTTTGGGCAGTTTGTAATCTTTTGTATTGAAGGAAAACACAACTTTGTCAGGCAATCCCCACGCAGCATATTTACCAAACTGCATTTCCATATCGTAAGTACCATTCTCTCTTGTAGTAGTACTACCTTTACGTATCAGCAGGTTTGCTTCATCAATGTACATAGTGGTCAACACCACATCACTGTTATCGCTTGTGGGCAACAGTTTTACTATGCGTACCGGTGTTGCTCCCAATGTTGTTTTGCCTGCATCAATAGCCGTGTAATCTTCAGTAAGCAATAATGAACTTACGTTTACACTCACACCACCTTTGGGCAACAACGAAACACCGCCATCACGTTTAATCGCAAAGCGGTTTGGCTTTTTGAAATAAGATTTAATATTGGCAATGGGCGCTTTAATGAAAACTACATCGGTCTTCATTTTTCCTGTTGCTACATAATCATTTACCTTGTCCATTTTAGCTTTTACATTACGAATGAGCTCATCGGCTGTTTGTGCATTAACCGATGAGGTAAAAAGTAAGAGAAATGTAGCCAGAACAAACTTGTTCAGCAGAAGTATAAAAGAAGATTTCACGTTCATCATTTGATAACATTAAACTTTAAACACATCATCTAACTCAACACATCTTTACGGTTAAAAATAAAAATAGCCGACCCTGTAAAGATGATGATATGCAATAAAAGGATGCCTGCACTACGCAATACTGCCGGCAGGTTTCTTATTGTGCCGGGAATAGATAATCCATCTGCATCGGTCTTCATTTCAAAAAAACCTTTCCAGCCAATCATGTGTGAGGTAAAAAAATAATCCTTTACACTCTGGAACAACGGAATGTCAAGTGTAGTTAAAATGGTGAACACAATGATCACACTCATGGTTGCAACAATAGGCCCCAGCGAATTTTCTGCAAAAATGGAAAAGAAAAACCCAAGCGATGATACAGTTATCAATGCCAATGCAGCAAAACCAAATGCACAGAGGTAACGCCAGAAAATATCATTGCCATTAAGAATTATGATCTCGTAACTTTTTGCATTGATGAGCCCGTCTGTACCAAAAATGATCATGGATAAAAACAATCCGAGTATGGCGATCCAGATGAGCAGGATAACAGCATAAATAGCAGAGGCAAAAAATTTACTCAGTAACAGTTTTGTTCTGCTGACAGGCTTGCTGATGAGCAAACGCAGTGTGCCCATATTGGCTTCGCCTGCAATCATATCTGCACTAACAAGTGCTACCAGCAAAGGCACATGAATTAACAAGGTTTGCAGAATCACAAAACAAACAAAATAACCGTTGAGCGGATTACCAATTACATCAAAATTATCTTTAATATCCTTCAGCACAAAGTCCATATACTTTGGACCATCTACATAAATCGCCAGCTGTATCAACGACACAATGG
Source organism: uncultured Lacibacter sp. (assembly GCF_946479605.1). Next base: position 5,791 of record NZ_CAMLGT010000076.1, on the reverse strand, counting down.
CCCACACAGCAATGAATGCAATGTAAGTGCGAGGCCGCTTGAACACTTTAAACAATTCAATTTTTAAAAGGCTCCACATGCTGATTAGCTGTTGTGATCTTTAAGAAATAATCTTCCAGTGAATGACGTGCATGCACACCCAAAATGCTGATGTTTTGCTGCACAAGCCATTTAGTCAATGCAGGCACTTCCTCTTTCTTTAATTTCAGTTCAATACCGTTCACATCCATACTCATCAGTTTGCTGGCATAACCACTGTTACGGATCACCTGTTCGCAAAGGACCTGATCGGATGTTTCAATGTAAACAACTGTATCATCAGGATGAAACAATTCGGTTACTGTTCCTTCCACAAGCTTCTTTCCTTTATCAATAATGATCATCCTGTTGGCGATCTGTTCCACTTCGCTCAGCAGGTGCGATGATACCAACACTGTTTTTTTCATTTTCTCCCTTAACATCAGAATGAGGTTCCGCATATCAGCAATGCCCTGCGGATCGAGACCGTTTGTTGGCTCATCCAAAACGATCAGCTCAGGGTTATGCACCAGGGCAACGGCAATACCTAAACGTTGTTTCATACCCTGCGAAAATGTACGCACTTTACTCTCTGCCCTTTGTGCAAGCCCCACCAGTTCCAATTGATCCATGAACTGCTGTTTGCTTAGCTTAACAGTACTCATTTTTGCAAACAGTTGCAACGTTTCGTACGCAGTTAAGTATTTATACAGATCTGGACGCTCAATAACAGCGCCTGTATTGCGGAGAATTTCCTTGCGATGTGTTTTCAGATCATACCCGAATACTTCAATAAAACCGCTCGTGGGTTGTATTAATGTCAGCAGCATGCGGATGGTTGTAGACTTGCCTGCTCCATTCTGCCCAAGAAAACCATACACATCTCCTTTTTGCACAGAAAAAGAAAGGTCATTAACCGCAGTTAATTCACGGAATGTTTTTGTGAGGTGACTTACTTTTATTACAGATTCCATAGCACTACAGCTATACTAACACTGAAGTAAAGATAAGGTTAGAACAAAACGAAAAATTATTTAGGCAGATAAGTTTGTAATGCCTTTACATAGGTTTCAAAAGCATTGATACCGGCAGGGGTTATTTTGCAGATGGTTTGCGGATAATTGTCTTTGAACTGTTTGATCACTTCCACATAACCGGCATCTTTCAGTTTGCTGATCTGTACACTAAGGTTACCGGCTGTAGAACCGGTCTTTTCTTTAATGAAGGTAAACTCAGCTTCCTTTACCCCTATGAGCAGGCTCATAACGGCAAGGCGTAACTGTGAATGTAATATGGGATCAAGATCTTTAAACATGCTATGCGTTCTTTCCCCCCAGGTATTTCTTTCGTAAAACAATACCGGGAATTAACCAGGCCAGCGTTGCTGATAATGCCATTAACAAAAAATCAACTTTGGTTTCACTGAAGGCACTGATAAGTGCTGAAACCCAGCAAACAATTCCGCCAATGGTCATTAAACGGAATTTGCGTGCAGCACCTGTTACAATTGTTGGGTAACCATAAACAAACAGCAGATATGAGGTACCGAAAGTCCAGAAACTAGGCGCATCTGTTTTACCCGTCAGCTCACGGTAATCGTTCATGATGGGATGCAGCGTATCGGCTGCCACATTGTTAATGAAATTCACTAAAAAAATTCCCACACCAAAACAAAGCCATACATAACCCATAATATCATCATCCCAACCCTTTGCTTTCCGTTCACGACGTTCACGTACAGAAAGAATTATTTGTGGAATGATGGCAATCAATGCAAGCAGCCAGATATCAAACGGCAGTTTCCAGTTAAACTGAATAATGCAAAACTGCACAATGCTGCACAGTGTAATAACTGCTCCCCACAATATGGGACCAATACCTGTATCAACAAAGTCATTCTTGGCTCTGCTGATCATTTGCTGAATCAACTGCAGACTTTCCTGTTCGGTCAATTGCTTTTCTTCCATTATCCTTGTTGGTTTTTAAAACGTGAGCGCAAAAGATAGCCGGGCACGATCCATGTTGTAATAACAGCAACTGCTAAAAGCAAAAATGAAAACTGGTATGGAATAAATACCGATACCAATGCAAGTATCCAGCAACTGACAGCTCCGATACGCAACGGTACAAATTTTAAAATAACACCCGACAAAAATGTGGGCATGCCATACAATGCAAGGATGAGCGGATTAAACAGTTGCGGCTGACCGCTTTTGCCAATGATGATGCCAACTAAAAAACCCATGATCACAAATACCACCCATACTTTACTGTTGATCTCATCCGTATAGGTTTGTACAGCAGCACTTTTCTTTACACGAGCCAGGTAAATCATCTGGTAAACGATGGTGGGGAATGTAAGCATCCATACATACATCAGGTTTTTATAGTTACTGAAAAAGTAAACAGATATAAAACTGGTAATGCTGCACACAAGAATCACCCAGCCCCATAATAAATACAAATGACCGTTTTCATTAAAACGGTTTTGGGCTTTGCTGATCATTGATTCAATCAGCTGCAGACTGTCTTTTGCCGAAAAGTCCTGTTGCTCCATGCACTGTTGTTTAAACGTCAAAAATAAGGGAGTCCCGAAGCGATCACTCCGGGACTAATAAACATTATTTACACGATTCGTATGCCTGCTGGTTTTGTTCCTTTCCCCAACTTGGATGAAGGACTGATGCCGGCTTGAATATTTCAAACCGTTTGATTGCTTCTTCAAACACTGGTTTTGCTTTTGCACAACCTCCGCCAAATTGCTCAGGTGTACGGCTGATGCCTTGTGCTTCCCACATATACGGGCGGGGATTATTTGGATCAAGCTTTTTTGATAACGCAATATTCTCTGCACTGGCCGCACCATACTCCATGTATCTTGTCATAGGATCAACCATCATCTTTACTGTGGCGATCATTGATTTTGCTAATGCTATTTCAGAATTGTTTTTTTCCAATTCTTCTGCTTTTGCTAAAAATGCACTGGCTTTATCACCCAGTACATCAAATTGTTTTGGATCGTTAACCATAAACGCATGCCATACCTGTGCAATGGTTGCGTAATAAAACGGCAACCACTGTGTTTTTTCAGCATTACCAATACGTTCAAATGCATTTACCACATCAAGCATGGCGTCAGCTGTTTTGGCTTCGGCCATGGCCTGCATATTTTTTTGCATGGCGCCAACGTAACGTTCGCTTTGTGCAATGGCTGCTGTTAATACGTTTGCGAAAAGAACGGCAAGAAGAAGTTGTTTCATAATTGTTGTTTTATAAAGATGATAATTGGTTACTGTTTGTTTTTTAATTTTTCATATTCACGCTCCACACTATTGTCCTTTGGATAAACATAAGCACCAAAGTAATGCGAAGCAATACCAATACCCCAACCAAGCATTGGCCATACCGGCCACGGCACACCAGCACCATAATGCCTGTTGCCGTTTAAGAACCATAGTACCCAGAAAAAAGTATTTACCAGCAGGTATGTGATCAGGTGCTGTTTGAAAGAGGCTCGTTTTTTTGCTATCTCCCACAGTTGTTTATCTTTTTCTTCGTTTGCATCAGGGATGCGTTGAAAGTTGCTCATGATAAAAGGTTTTTTTATTGTTTATAGTTGATGTGTTAAGCAAGTGGGCTGAACAATGGCCATTTTAAGACCATCAGCAAAAACGCCAGCAATGGTGTAATAAGCGATAGTGCGCCCCACCATTCCCATTGTTTCATATAACCGTCAAAAGTTGCTTCACTGTAATTACCTGCTGCAATACTTTGTTCCAGGTAGTTTGTCATTTTTGTTTGCAACGGCCCTACTTTCACTGAAAAAATAATTCCTGATAATGTAAACAAGACAATGGACCAGAATATCCAGCCGGTTGATAACATCGGATAACCTCCTTTTATAGCCGCCACAACACCTCCTGCTATTATCACCAATACACCCGGAATAGTAAATATTTTATCTGCTGCAATGATACCTTTAACAGTATGTGCTAAATAGCCAGCATCGTTTGTTTTACGAGCCCACTTCATCCAGAAAAGCCCGATAGTAATGTTGCCGAGGAAAGCAACGACAGCCAGCAGATGAATAACTTTGTAGAGCAAATAAAGATTCATATCGTTAACCTTATAAGTTATTGTTGATAGCATCATCACTACGATCAACACCAAAGCTGATGAATGCCCCAATGAAGATGAACATACGTGATGGCGGTACTAATTCATTCCTTCTTTGTCCATTGCCTGAATACGTATAACCATACACCTGTTTAAAATTGAACACATTACTTACACTCAGCACATATACTGCGAAGGCTTTTGCATTTGTTTTACCAATGGATGGTAAATAGTTTACTGAAAAACTTACGTTGTGGTAATCCGGAATGCGACCACGATCAGCAAAGTAAGTTTTGCTCGTATTAGCATCGTACTGAATGTTGTAATACGGACGACCACTTGCGTAGTTGTACGAAATGTTGAAATTGGATTTCAGCTTGGTAATAAATTTCTTTGCAACAAGTGATGCAGTATGCTTCGCTGCAAAATTTGGTGTAATAGCTGAAGGAAAATTCAGAAAATCACGTTTTGTATCAAGGAAGGAATAAGATATCCAGTAGTCAAGATTCTTTACCGTTTTCTTATCTCTCCAGAATAATTCAAAACCACTTGCATCACCATAACCATTGTTACTGCTGCCAACTTCACGGCCGTTGATGGTTTGTGTTTTGATTAAGTTGTCGTACTTCTTATAAAAAACTTCTGCACGAAGTGTTGTAAGATTTGTTGTTTTCTGGTATTGTGCAATATAATGTTCAGCTTTCATGAATGTTAATGGATTTACAGAAGGCTGGTAACGCAACTCAGGGTTCTGATAAAAAACACCATACGCCAATGATGCCTGATCCTGTTTACCCAGCTTGTATGCAAGTGACACACGTGGTGCAAGATTGGTTTTATTCAGGTATGCGGAATATTCTGCACGTGCACCCAGTTTTGCTGCAAGATTATTGGTGATGTACACATCCTGTTCTGCAAAAGCAGATGTTACATTTTCAACAAGCCTGCTGCTAAACTTCATTCCATTAAATGCAGTGAATGTATTCCTGTCATCGCTGTGATTATACTCTGTTCCAAAACGTAACGTGTTCAATCCTCTGAAACGCTTTTCAAATACAACCCGGCCATTTGCATAAAAGCCTTTGTTATCTACATCAAACCGTTTAAACTCAAGACCAGTCAGCAACACATCGTTTTTGTTTTCGTCCTGCATGCCAAAAGCAATATCATCTTTGTTTGTAGAAACAGAAAAGCCGACCTGCATCTTCCATTTATTCTTCAAGCTTTCTTTCCACGAAAGATTATGATACATGTTACCATTGGTCAATGAAAAACGATCTCTGTAGCCAAGTGAGTCAAGGCTTTTTTGTGTAAATGCCAAACTGTTTGTACTGTAAAAACCATAGTACTTCAGCATTCCGTTCGTTGATGTTTTAATACGATAGTTGGCATCTACGTAATGTGCATCGGGTGCTTTGCTGTAATCCTGTTGTTGTTTGATGACTGCAAAGGCAGCAGTAAGATTTGAATAGCTGTAGTTAACACCCCATGATGCTGTTTTTGCTTTATTGAGTTTTTGAAACCCTGCACCTGCACCTATTACAGATAAATTTACACTTGCTGATGATTGCTCAGGAAGATCAATTGACTCCAATATCAATGCTGATGATAGTGCCTGGCCGTACAATGCACTGTAACCACCAGTGCTGAAAACTGT
>NZ_CAMLGT010000075.1 GCF_946479605.1 uncultured Lacibacter sp. | reverse complement strand
GTTTCATCGGCAGGAATACCTGTTGACTTATACGAGAAACTGCTGATGCGTACCACAAGCGCTGTATCATCTGTTGCCTTAGGTGGTTCAAAGCGTTGAATGATTCCATCCTCCACCATCAGCCCCAGCAAACGTTCAAACTCCGGCAATACGATACCCACCCGCTTGTTCGTTAAAAACCAACGGAGGTTACGCAAGGCCAAAGGAATACTGGTTAAGAAATGTGCCTTCCGTTCAAACAAACCACGAAACCCATACGCACCAAGCACCTGCAGCAAACGGATCAACACGTAGCCATTGTACTGGCTCACAAAACGTGTGCGGTCAATTTCTTTTTGCGATACATCCGCCACACAATCCATGTAAAACTCCAGCAGGCTTGTTTTCCATTCATCAGGCAGTTCAGCTTTTGCCTGCCACAACAAAGAAGCAACATCATACTGCACAGCACCCTTCATACCTCCCTGGTAATCGATGAAGTGTACCTTTCCATCCTTTACCATTACATTGCGGCTCTGGAAATCACGGAACATAAAATATTTATGATCCACACGGGTGAGATAAATACTCAGGTCTTCAAAATCGTCCTGCAGTTTTTCTTTATCATAAGGAATCTTCAGTGTATCAAAAAAATAATAACGGAAATAAAGCAGGTCAGAAAGAATTGCCTGGCGGCCAAACTCACGTGAAGTAATGCACCAGTCGTAATTGAACTCCTCATGTCCTTTGATCTGCATGTGTGCCAGCTGCTGCAGGCTTTGCTGAAACAAGCCATACACATGATCGTTGTAACCATGCTGCTCCAGTTCATTCAGTAAAGAAACATCACCAAAATCCTGTTGCAAATAAATGCTCTCATCGGCCGACACTTGATATATCACAGGAACAGGACAATCACTTTTTTTGAAATGACGGCTGAACTTTATAAAGGTCTGGTTCTCTTTAATATTTTTATTGGCTGTGGCAATACACACCGTTGGGCCCTGCACACGGTAATACACACGGTCGCTTCCGCTCTGTGGAATTTTTTCAATAGAGGTTGGTGTTTCACCAAAAGCCTCCTTATACAACAGTTCAATCTGTTCAATGGCTTGTGACATCGTAAGTAGTTATGTAAAAAGTAAACGAAAATAAGAAAGTTCAACTGTTTGTGCTTTCTATTCCTTTGCTGCCAGTTTAATTCCATCTGTGCTATTTGCTGATTGATTAATTTTAATCATGCGTCGTTTTTTACAATCTGTTTTTTCAAAACCTGTTGCCCGTCTTGCCAATCGGTTTTCGAGCAGCCCCAACCAGCAACGGGTACATGAAGCGCTCACAAAGTTGTATGCGCATACACTTGAACATCCGGGTAAAAAAGGATTATTATTGCCAGTCAATGCAGAGCAAGACCGGTTCATCATCTTCAGCGATCAGCACAAAGGTGCAAGAAACGGTAGCGATGATTTTACACTTGCAGAACCCAACTACCTGGCCGCACTTGATCATTACTACAAAGCCGGTTTTCATTTTATAACATTGGGTGATAGTGAAGAATTGTGGGAAAACACAGTATGGCCGGTTAAAGCAAAGAATAAAAACACATTTGAAGCTGAAAAGAAATTCCTTTCAGAAAAAAAATTCACCAAAGTATTCGGCAATCACGATATTTTCTGGGGCAGTGATCCGTTTGCTGGTCTTCATTTACTAAGCATGTATGGCGAAATGCTGAAGATCTATGAAGCAGTTGTGCTGCGACTGACAATTGAAAATAACACACTCGATCTGTTTCTGACACATGGTCACCAGGGCGATGGACAAAGCGATGGCAACGCCTTCAGCGCTTGGTTTGTTTCAAGAGTATGGGCACCTCTTCAAAGTTATCTCAACTTAAACCCCAACACACCGGCAGCAAGTAAAGAATTAAAAACAGTGCATAACAGGTTTATGTATGAGTGGAGCAAACAGGAAAAGAATCCCGTTCTTATAACAGGGCACACACACCAACCGGTGTTTGCATCACTCACACATCTTGAACGGTTGTACAAACAATTGATCATTGCAAAACAGCAAAACAATGAGCAGGCTGTTCAGCAGATCAATAAAGAAATACGTTTCCGGCAGGAAGAATACGACTATGTAAACAGCAATTATACAAACATGAAACCGTTTTACTTCAATACTGGCTGTTGCTGTTACATAGATGGTGATATTACAGGAATTGAAATTGCTGACGGATTTATACGTCTTATTAAATGGAAAAAGAAAAACGATCATTCGCTTCGTGAAGTACTGGAAGAAATGAATCTTACATCTCTGCTTACTACCTGATTTGCCCTTAGTTTTGCAACCTATGAAACGATTGACGAACTACGCTGTGATGGCAGTTATGATATTGCTCAGCACAACCAGCATTGCACAAAACACAAGACTGAATGATTACAATAAGGTCGGTTGGTATGCAGCAACCGGCACATTTAGTTTTAACAGTAAGTGGAGCGCCCATCTTGAATACCAGTGGCGTCGTGAAAACTATGTAAAAACATGGCAGCAAAGTTTACTCCGCACTGGCATTAACTATCATGCAAACAGTAACACTACGTTGCGTTTTGGTTATGCATGGGCCGAAACGTATGATTACGGCGACTATCCACTCAATGTATATGGAAAAACATTTACAGAACATCGTTTGTATGAAGTAGCAACGCTTACACAACGCAGCGGCACGTTCGATATTACACATCGCATTAAACTGGAGCAACGCTGGCTGCCACGTTATGCAAGTGCTGCATCAATAAAACCTGATGACTGGATGTATATGAACAGGGCGAGATACATGCTTCGTGTGCAGCAATCATTAAAAGGAAAAACACTGGAAGATAAAGAGCCATACATTGCTGCTTACGATGAAATTTTTATTGGCTTTGGAAAAAATGTGAACGAAAATATTTTTGATCAGAACAGGGTTGGTCTGTTGCTGGGTTACCGCTTTTCAAAACACTTCCGTTTAGAAGGAGGGTATATTAACCAGGTTGTACAGCTGGGCAGAGAAGTGAACGGACGAAATGTATTTCAACGCAACAATGGATTTATTCTCTCTTCTGTTATGAATGTGAATTTGTAACAGCGATAATAAAAAAGAAAACCCCGCCACTGGCGGGGTTTTCTTTTTTATTTCTTCCAGCTGTTGTTTGCATAATTCATATCAGGCAACCGCTTCTCCGGATCAACCACAACTTCTTTGATCTCAGCTTTTGTTTCCACGGCTATATTCCAGGTATCGCCACGCTGCCAAACTTCCACCGGCAATTTGATCAGCTGTTCAGCACCATTAACATCGGTAACTTTTACCGTTACAGGCATCGGCATTTTTTCCAGCAATTGCAAGCTGATGTTTACTCCACTCTTTCCATCGGCTTTAAAAGGTTTTACTTCTTTCACTGCCACATCAAACTTCCAGGTATTTAATGCCCAGCCTCTCCAGAACCAACCGAGATCTTCACCGGCAACATTTTCCATTGTATGAAAGAAATCCCAGGGAGTTGGATGTTTAAATGCCCAACGATGAACATACTCTCTGAACGCACGGTCAAAACGCTCTGCACCCAACACGTCATTACGCAATACATACAACATGACGCCCGGTTTAAAATAAGCAGCAGCACCAAGATTTTCCTGCTGTAATACATCTGCACCATTGAGCATGCCGTCCATTTTATCATTAAACAAATAGTTGGCCATACCACTTACATTCGGCACATCTTTATATTCACCTTTATTAAAAGCTTCGCTTGAAAGAATATTGATGAATGTATTAAAACCTTCATCCATCCATGCAAATTTGCGCTCATTACTTCCTACGATCATAGGAAACCATGTGTGCCCAAACTCATGATCGGTTACACCAAACAAACCTGCATCGGTAGCAGCTGCACTGCAAAACACAATGCCCGGATATTCCATACCACCTACAATACCTGCTACATTGGTTGCAACAGGATAAGGGAATTCAAACAAATACTTACTGTAAAATTCAATGCTTGCTTTTGTGTACTCTGTTGAACGACGCCAGTCGTTACCATCTTTTTTTGATGCACTTTCTTTGGGATACACACTCACCGCCATTGCCGTTTTTCCGCTGGGCAGGTTTATACGTGCAGCATCCATGATGAATGCAGTACTTGCAGCCCATGCCACATCTCTTGTGTTTTCACATTTAAATTTCCAGGTAGTGAACGGGTTGCCGGGGCGTGAAGAAGCTTTACCAACTTCATCAGCCGAACGGATCACCACTGTTTTATCGCTGCTCATGGCACTGCCCCAACGTTTGATCTGCTCCGCAGTAAAACAATCCTGCGCATTGGTTAATCCGCCACTGCCCACAACAATCATATTCGATGGAGCTGTAATGCTGTATTCAATATCACCATACTCCAGGTAAAATTCACCTGCACCCAGGTATGGATTTACATTCCAGCCACTGATGTTATCATACACCGCTACACGGGGAAACCATTGCGCCACCTCATACACCCATCCATCTTTTTGTTTTAAACGACCCATACGATCGGTTCCATATTCCGGAATGGTAAAGCCATACTCGATCACCACTTTTGCAGAAGCGCCTGCTGCTTTTAAAACAGCAGGTAAAAACAGTTGCATACGTGTATCACTCACTTCATATTTTATATCAACCAGTTTGTCGCCTTGTGCAAGCTTTACTGATTTAATACCATAACCGTCAGTAAACTCACCGTTTGCCCAGCGGCCACCCAAGGCCGTTGTTGTTGCCGATGCTCTTGAGTCTTTGCGATAGATATTCTGATCTAACTGTAACCACAAAAAGCTCAGTTCGTCTGGACTGTTGTTGGTATACGTGAGCGCCACTGTTGCAGTAACAGCATGGTTTTCGGGATCAATGGTTGCATTGATCGTATAATCTGCTTTGTTTTGCCAGTACTTTGGCCCGGGTTGACCACTTGCACTCCGGTATTCGTTACCAAAGTTGGGATAGAAGAACGGATGAAATGCTTCCCGATGATCGTATTTACTTTGCCCGAAACTTACAAGAGCAATGCAGATACTTACAACTGCTAAACTGATTTGCTTCATAATTTAAAAAATAATGGCGTTAAAGAAACGAAGCTTTAGCAACATGATAAAGAGAAAAATGTTAAAAGGCAGGAAGTAAACCCCTTCCCGGTAGCGCCTTCTCCGCTTTGCGGAGGGCAGCTACATCTTACACATGCAACACAAGAAAAGTGATAAGTTTTGTTTCCTCAGAACTACTGCTGCGTTTTCCGTTGGATCTTCGATAATAAATAAACAGGAATACCAATGGCAACAATCAACATACCAAACAAGGAGTTGATAACAGCTGTTGTACCGCTGGTATAATTCAGCACATCGTTGTACACGGTGCTTACTAAAAAGAAGGTTGTAAACAAGACAAATACAGCCGGCACAAACGGATAGCCCCATACTTTGTACGGACGATCAACCTCTTTCATTTTATACCGAAGAATAAAAACGCCCAATGCACTCATGCCGTAAAATAACCAGCTTACAAAAATGAGCATGTCCGTCAGCATATCAAACGAACCGCTGAAGATGAGGAAGATGGTCCACACAGCATTAAAGAGTAAGGCATTCGCAGGTGTTTGAAACTTCGGATGCACTTTTTGTGCGGCCTTGAACCACCTGCTTTCTTCGCCCATAACAAACGTTACCCGTGCCGTGGCCAATACATTGGAGTTGGTGGTACCAAGCGTTGATGCAACAACCAGCAGCACAATCAATGCAGCACCGGTTGTTCCCCAAATAGCAGAGGCTGCATCAGCAGCAATGAAATCAGAGGCAGCAATCGCATCAGCAGGCAACACATAAATAAACGCCAGGTTGATGAGTACATAGGTAACAATACAAACGATCAACCCAAACAATAAACTCTTCGGAATAATTTGTTGCGGCTGTTTAATTTCTCCTGCAATAAAGCCAATGTTGTTCCAGCCATCATAGGCCCAGAAAGCACCGGCAGTTGCGGCCATAAATGCCATCACAAAAGCCCACCCAGTTGGAGCATTGGGTAAGGAAGTAAATAAATGATCCGGTTCAATTGTACCCGAAGTAAACACACCCAGTATCAATAAAAAGATCGCAACAATTTTTAATGCCGTTAGCAAACGTTGAATACCTGCACCGAGTTGCACACTCCGCATATTGATGAAGGTGAAGACGCAGATGAGCAGCACCGTTAAGAGTTTTACACCCAGGTCGTGCAATGGATAAATGGTGCCGATAAACGGAATATGTAATTTTATACTGAGCTCTGTTTGCAGATCCACTTTAGGCAGATGCAGAAAATAATCGGCATAAGTACTGCACACATACGCAATGGATGCATTGCCCGCCGTGTTAAATACAGCAAAGGCAGACCACCCATATAAAAAGGCAAATGCATTGCCATACATTTTTTGAAAGAACACATACTGTCCGCCGGTTTCGGGAAACATGGTAGCAGCTTCAGCATTGGTTAATGCACCGCATAACACAATCAACCCTGCAACAATCCATACTGTAATCAATAATAATGGAGAACCCAGCTGAGCCATCATTACCGCCGGCTTCATAAAAATACCAGAGCCGATTACCCCGCCAATTACAATGGCAATTACAGATGAAAGAGTAAGCGTTCGCTGGAGTTGGGGCATTGCTTAAAGATAAATGAAAAGACTTTTCATTCTTTCACTTCTCTACTTTATCAACCTTAAAAATATTTTTTCCTTTTTCTGTAATAATTCTTCCTCACCTGCATCCAATACACAGAAACAAACAACAGACAATATGAAAAAGCTTATCAGTTTCCTTATCATCAGCCTTATCATCTTTCAGTCTAACGCTCAAACAAACGCCTTTAAGGTAGAAGTAACCGGTAAAGGCAAACCCATTATTTTAATTCCCGGCTACAGCTGCAGCGGTGAGGTATGGAAAGAAACCGTTGCGCATTTGAAAGACCGTTACGAATGTCATGTCATCACCATAGCCGGTTATGCTGGTGTACCAAAACTGGATACGCCTGTTTTGAAAACTGTTCGCAACGAACTGATCAACTATGTAAAAACAAACAAACTCAACAAGCCGATGCTGATCGGTCATAGCTTGGGTGCTTTTATGAGTTTGTGGGTGAGCAGTGTAGAGCCCGATCTGTTTGGAAAGATTATTTGTGTAGATGGGTTACCGTTTGTTTCTGCAATTGCAGATACAACTGCCAATGCAGAAGTATTAAAAAAGAATCCGCAGTTCAATCCGGAAACTGTAGCAAAGAATTTTGAAATGCTCCCCACCGAAAATTATGTAAAGAATATGACTGGCGCCATGTTGTACCAGGTTAGTGATACAGCCCGTGCAATCCAGATTGCAACCTGGAGTGCACAGTGTGATCGTCGCACATTGGGTTATACCATTGTAGAAATATCAACGACCGATTTGCGTGAAGACATTGCAAAGATCAAACAACCGGTATTGGTGCTTGGCAGTATTTATGGTACAGAAGCCAACAGTCATATCATGTTGAATCATCAGTATAGAAAAGTACCCAACAAAACCATTGAGGTTGCTAACAGCAAACATTTTATCATGTACGATGTGCCCGACTGGTTTTATGCAAAAGTGGATGCGTTCTTACAATAAGTTTTGCAAAAGCAAATTCAACATTATCTTACCAACCGAATGAAACAGGAAGAACAGTTTACTGCATTATACAAGCAATACGCTCCCGGTATTCGCAAGCTCTGTTTGGGTTATACCGGCGATGCCATGCTGGCCGAAGATCTGCTGCAGGAAAGTTTTGTAAAAGTGTGGAAGAATATGGACAAGTTTCGAGGGGATGCCGCCTGGAGCACCTGGATCTACCGCATTGCTGCCAACACCTGTTTAACACATCTGCGCAAAAAGAATGAACAGTTTGTAGATGCGGATGAAGAACGATTAGCAATGATACCTGATGACGAACGCAATAAAGAACAGGAAGTACAGCTGTTGTACAAATGCATCAGCCAGTTAGCAGAAACAGACAGGCTCATCATTACACTGGTACTCGAAGACAAACCGTATGAAGAGATTGCAGACATTACCGGCATTACCGAAAACAACCTGCGTGTAAAAATTCACCGTATTAAAAAACAGCTCAGCGAAATTTATAGCAGTTATGAAAGACTTTGATGCATTAAAAGATTTGTGGCAGCAATCGAAACCCGCTGAACAAAAATCAGTGGATCTGCAGGCCATCACCCGTCAGTCGAAAGATACCAAGGCAAAGCTGCTGCGTCCTTTACAGATTGGAAGTATTACGTTGTTTCTTACACCGTTCTTTGTTATTTGGGTAGTGTACTTCAGCAAGGTGCAATTGAACTGGATCAGTACACACATCAGCGTAGCAATTATAGCACTGGTAGTTTGGCTGCAATCGATCCTTACATTCTTTACCTGGAACAAACTCCGATTGATTGACGATACAGCAGCACCCGCACAACATTTGCAGCAATGGGAAACCTATTATGCGTTTCGCAAAAAACAAATTCAATGGAACAAGCCGCTTTATTTTCTGTTCCTCAATTTAGGCATGGGTTTGTATTTCCTGGAAGTCGTGCATGGTCGCCCGATTGGTTATGTTCTTACGCTGGTTGCCTTTTATGTGGGCTGGATGTTGTACGCTTACTTTATTCTCGGTAAACGCATTTTAGCTAAAGAAGAAAAACGATTGAAAGGAATTATGGATGAGTTGAAGGGAATTGAAGAGCAGTTGAAAGAGGAATGATTACAATACAGGCGTTCTGTTTCCAGTAGTTATTTTCCAGTATTCAATAATATAACAGAACTCTTCGCATTTTACATCAAAACATTCAAGTTTAAATGCAGACTCAATGACCGTGTCATTTATTTCATCATAGTGAAACAAAAGCAGTGTTGTTTCTGTGGAATCACCGGAGGAGTCTTCTTCTATATAACTTGCCAAAAGATTATCCCACTTTACTTCGACACTCAATTTCTGTAGCCTGATACTATTCTTCGTGATGATTACTTTCGGCTTCCTGTCTAACGCATTCCTTAATTCTAAAAAGATAAAAATTAAAAATAGTGAGGAGAACCTTCTTTCTCATCCCACTGATAAAAGATCAGGAAGAGCATATACAAAAGCAAAGCGGCGATTTTTACAATCGCCGCTTTAAGATTATATCGAATAATTGTTTCGTCTGATGGAACCGGGTAATTGTCGTAAGTATTCCCGACTTCCCATGTGGTTTTATACTTTTTACTTTGTGTTTGCCACCAACTTCGTGGCTCTTCTTTAAATCGTACTTTGAGTGTTCGTAGCAACTCAATTTGCTTTTTCTCTAGGGTTTCATTCATCTTACACAAAACTATAAAGTCAATATTACCACAATGTTAAATTCAGTAAAACAAAACTCCTGCCACAATACTATAGCAGGAGTTGAAACCTGTTTGGCTATTGCCTATTGACTATTCACCTTCGACCTCACTCTCCTTCCACTTCTCTCGTCTTCTGCCATGGCTTACTACTCGGCCCATCCATCTTCACGATCTTCGGTGTAAATTTTCCAACAACATCCACCAACGATTGCTGACTCTGCATCACCAGTTCAATATCCTTGTAGGCAAATGGTGCTTCATCCAATCCGCCTCCCATCAATTTCACGCCATGCTTTTTCAATTCATCTTTCAATGCATTATGCGTAATGCTTTGCAATGCTCTTGAGCGACTCATTAAACGTCCTGCTCCATGCGAAGCTGAATTAACAGATGCAGATTCACCTTTGCCTTTTACAATAAAACCGGTGGCGGTCATACTACCTGGAATAATACCCAGTACATCTTTGCCTGCAGGCGTTGCACCTTTTCGGTGAACGATCACCTCTCTTCCTTCCCACTTTTCTTTCCATGCAAAGTTGTGATGATTCTCCACCATCTTCATAGGTCTTCGTCCAAGCTGTTTGGCGATCTTGTTATGAATAACATGGTGACAGGCACTTGCATATTCACCGGCTAAATTCATCGCTAACCAATATTCCATTCCTTCCTCTTCATTCAAATCTAACCAGGCGAGATTTTTTGCATCTTGTGGTAATCGTCTTTTGCTGATTGCGATCTTGGTATAATGATTGGCAATGTTTGCGCCTAATGCTCTCGAACCGGAGTGACTCAACAAACCAACATATTTACCTGGTGCTACACCCAGCACTTCATCTTTTTCTGACACTTCCACTACACCAAACTCTACAAAGTGATTACCACTTCCGCTGGTACCTAATTGCTTCCATGCACGACCGTGCAGATTTTTCAGCAACGGCAATTCAAAGAACAATTCGTTATCCATCACTTCGTGTTCTTCGCTTTGCTTGAACTGTGCACCGCTTCCGAACAAGGTTGCTTCACCAATTTCTCTTGCAAAGAAAGCTTCACGTTGCACCAGCTCTTTCGGATCGATATCGTAAATGCTCAAACACATTCTGCAACCAATATCCACACCCACACCATAAGGTATCACTGCATTCTCGGTTGCCAGCACACCACCAATCGGCAAACCATATCCATGATGCGCATCGGGCATTAACGCACCTGCTACTGCCACCGGCAACTTTGCAGCAGTGTACATCTGGTGCATGGCGCTTTGTTCAATATGTTCGCTTCCGAATACATTGAATTGAATTCCGTTTTGATTCAACGATAACTCTCCCTCACTTTCTTTTTCTTCCGGCATCAATTGTTTTGCAATCAATGCAAGCACTGCATCAT
The DNA here is from genome assembly GCF_946479605.1 of uncultured Lacibacter sp. Next base: position 3,520 of record NZ_CAMLGT010000075.1, on the reverse strand, counting down.
CTAAATAATTTGCAGGCGATGCCAGAACTGCTTTCAACAATTCCATTACTTCCTCCTTTGCAGTATGCTTGTACTGCTTTTGCATAATATTCATAGCGATGCTGATCACCGGTCCTTCCGGGTAGCCAATCGCTCTTAATTCTTTTCCTGCTATTTTTAACTTGCTCATTGTTCTTACTTTAAGTTACTGCTTTTTGGAAAAGCACCCCTGCTGCATCGCATACCGCTTGCATCGGTAAACAGGGGTTGCTTATTTCCTCCTCTGCACATAATCTGTTTATTGTTTAATTCAATGTTTCCTGTCTTGCGAAACCGATTACAGTTCTTGTTTGTTCCGCAACAACCGGCTCCGGTTCTGCCCGAAACACTTTCAATGCTTCCAGCAATCCGTTTGCCCAGTTGTACTGCCGGTCGGTATGCAATACCTGTGCATAGTTTCCGGCCAGTTCAATCATCCTGTTATCGGTTAATACAAAAACAGTGTTGTTGAAAAACATTTTCTGTTCTGTATGATCGAAATAAGAATGTTGATACACGTTCACAATCTCGCTTCTGTACTGTTCGTTCACATACGCAAATGCTTTGGTTACATCCAGTTCGCCGATAAAGCTTACACAAGGCATCCGGTCGAAGCGTGTTACATAAAACACTTTCACGTCCATGTAATGCCCGTTAAACAAAGCACCTGCATCATTCATCCGTCTTGTAAATAATCTCCATAACATAACTCCTCCTTAGTTTTTTGCAACAGCGTTTGTTACAGCGTTGCGGTTTTGGTTAATGTGTTCTCTTCTTTTTTCAATCAGCCATTGGATGATGTACGCAACAATCCAGATAGCTGCTCTGATCAATACCTGGTTCATAGCATGCTGTTTGAACATAAAAAAGCCCGGTCGTTCATTCACTCCGGGCCTGTTCTTCTGTACAGCGTTGCTATAGAGAATTACATTCCAGACGGAGATGAAGGATGTATTTGTTTTCGTTTTCGGGCATACGATTCCTGTTACTGTTTTTACTGCAACTTGTAATGTGCAGTTGTAAAAACAGTTGACTGAATCGCAGATGTTGTACTTGTGTTTTAATCATTCGTACGTTGTTTACAGTGTTATAGGTTCAGCAACGGCCATGGTTTATAAAAACATTGCATAAACAAAAAACCCCGCAATCTCTTGCGGGGTCTGTGTTATAGCGAAATCAGTTTTTCAACTTTATTCAACAGCAGCACATGCCCCGCAAACAGTATAGTCACCCTTGGGACTAAACCGATTCACTGTTTCAATATGTAACTGTATGCGTAGCATTGTTTGTTGTTTATAATTTTTGTGAGTGCAAAGATGAATTTATTTTTTTGATGTTGCCAACTTTTTTGAAAAGAATTTTTAAAAATATTTTTTCAATGTTGTTGCAAACAACAATCAATACTCAAACACGATGGTTTTGTTTTGATACACAAACACACGGTCTTCAAACAATAATTTCAACGCTTTTGCCAGCACTGCTTTTTCAATTTCTTTTCCTGCTTTGATCATGTCTTCAATACCGAATGTGTGATTAACAGGAATAATCTGTTGTTCGATGATAGGTCCTTCATCCAGGTCGTTTGTAACATAATGTGCAGTGGCGCCAATCATTTTTACACCACGGCTATGCGCCTGCCTGTACGGACTTGCACCAATAAACGCCGGTAAAAAGGAATGATGAATGTTGATAATCTTTAACGCAAACTGTTGTACAAACGATGGCGAAAGAATACGCATGAACTTAGCAAGTATGATATAATCAAATGCATACGCATTGATCTGTTGCATCAACTCCTGTTCAAATGTTTCTTTGCTTTTGTTTTCATGTGTGATAAAATGGAATGGAATATCGAAGCGTTCGCAGATATCCTGCAGCACTGCATGGTTACCAATAACAGCCTGCACCGATGCACCCAATGTGTTGAAATGATGCCGCACCAGTATATCGCTGAGGCAGTGATATTCTTTTGTAACGAGCAGTACAATTTTCTTTTCGGGTTCGGGGTTGATGCTGATGTTTGCATCACCAGGTAGTACAGCTTTCAGTTGCAGCTGCAATTCTTCTACAGCTGTTTCCTGCGCACTTACAATACGTGCAAAAAATACATTCGCCTGTACATCCACATGCTCACGCATGGAAACAATGTTGAGATTGCGTGCTGCCAGCACACCGGTAATAGCGGCTACAAGACCAACTCTGTCTTTACATTGAATGAGAATAACCATTGTTTAAATTTACTGCTTAATTGCAACAACAAGGGTTAGCAAAAGAAAACGTCACTGCTTAACAGTTAAAGCAATCTACAAATGAGACTGCTTCGTTCCTCGCAGTGACGTTTCCTATATAATCTTCTATCTTATCTACACATCTACCGAATCATACACAATCACCTTACTCCACAAATGCGAATAGTCTTCTACAAACTTTAAATGAATCGGATCTACCTGGTAGCTGGCCTGGTCGGCAGCATTTGCAAACTGCGTAAACCATGAAACGGCATAGCCACGTTCAATAACATCCCGGTTCGTATCGGCAGGTTTGCCGATGTGAAAATTTTGGATGGTCTTTACTTTTGAAAGCTTGGTTAAACCTTCAACCAGCTTATCTCTGTCTGTTTTGCTATCAGCATTCTTTAACCAGAAATATACGTGATGAATAAAAATGTTTTTGAGCTCTTTGTCCATGGGTTGTTGTTTGAACGAAGATAAGCCGGTAATGGCAGCTGCAGCAGCTGAAAGTTTTGCGATGAAGGATTTTCTTGTTTGCATAGCGACTGTTTGAAACTCCAATTTACAGCGTATTATTAAAACAAACTTGTCTGCATCCCCGGCCTCCTGAACTTTGTTCTGTCCAAACTCCATTCTTCTGCATTCATGCCATAGAGCTTTCCGTATTTTTTATACTGTTGCGCCACCAGTTGTGCAATGGGTCCTTCGCCACGCATGCGCACACCAAAGCGTGTATCGTTTACTTTGCCATCATGACTGTGCTCAATGTGGTGCCAAACTTTATCGGCACGGTCGGGAAAGTTTTTATACAACCAGTCGTGAAATAAAAATTTGATTGCACCATTCAACCGTATAAAAGTGTAAGCCGTAAATGTGGCACCGGCATCTTTTGCCGCTTTCATGATGCGTTGCATTTCATGTTCATTTAATCCGGGAATCATAGGCCCCATCATAATACCCATCCGAACGCCAACACTGCTTAATTCTTCAATCACTTTCAATCGTTGCTTAGCAGTCACCGTTCTTGGCTCCATCAATCGCCGAAGTTGATCATCAAAGGATGTGATTGAAACCATAGCAGATAAAATCCGCTTTTTTGCCATTTCCTGTAAAATGTCTTTGTCTTTAATGATCCACGCATTCTTCGTCAGTATACCAACAGGCTGATTGAATTCATTGCACACTTCCAGCAACTTCCTTGTTAATCGAAACTTTTGTTCTGCAGGTTGGTAACAATCCGTGTTGCCGCTTAGCATAATGGGCGTTGCATC
>NZ_CAMLGT010000074.1 GCF_946479605.1 uncultured Lacibacter sp. | reverse complement strand
GTTTGCTGCAAACATCATGGATGTATGGAACTGCGTGATCACAAATGATGCACCAATGATACTGATGGCTAAACGGAACAACAGGAATGAAGTATACGATTCTGCCAGACCTACGCCCATCACCGGTATGGCACCGATCAACAATAACGTTGTATAAGTTTTACGTGGCCCCCATGAATCGCACAGTTTACCAATGAGCAAACGTGCAATGATGGTGCCTGATACGGATGCAATAACAATGTTGCCGATCTGTGATTTATCTAACTGCAGATCTTCTTTAATGGTGGGCATCAGCGGTGCCAATCCAAACCATCCGAAAAAACAAACAAAGAATGTAAGCCAGGTTACATGAAAGGTTTTCATTTGCACTCCGGAGAGTGAAAAAATGTTGAGCTTGGTTAAAGGTTGATTAGTTACTGCCATAACTAGTAGTTTTTAGATGTGAAGAATATGGTTAAGAGAAGGAATCATTTTGAGAGGAAATCGGGTTTGATATTGATTTGCAGGTAGGCCCAGCTGTTATTCAGTTGTGTACTGCCGGGTGTTGCAGCTTTTGCATACTCCATACTTTTGGTTGCAGCCATATAGCTTAAACCAAGTTCAATGCTTGAAAATTTATTGAGTTGATACGTGCTTACACAATCGAATTCGCTGCCGAGATATTTCTTGATGGCGTTACCAGTAACATCTTTCTGATTTTTTGCCAATGCGAAATAGTGATAATCGATACCTGTAGAGAAACGTTTGTCTTGTGAAGTGAATCTGATCTTCGCAAAAGGATTGCTCAATCCGCCAACAGGCGATCCGGTGCCGACATAGAAATAATCCATCAAACCCCAGAACTTATGCGGCGTGCCATACAACGGATCGAAACGGTGATTAGTTGTTGAGGTGCTGAACGCATCATTGCCCGACACATAATCCCAGCCAATGCTGTACGACCAGCTTTTCTTAGCATAGGTTAACGAAGCTGTTGTTGTGTATGCAGAAAGCTTCAGTCTTTCTTTATCTTTTCCGCCCTGGTAATAAGCACCTGCTGTAAGTGTAAGCGATTTCTTTTTATCCAATACACTGTTGATGAGCAAGCCTGTCGTATAACGGGCATGTGTACCTGCTTTGTTGTAACGACGGCCAAACACATAACCCGTATCTGCCCCTGCAATGGTTTTTACAGAATCAAGACGGTATTTTGAAAACTGATCGCCGACAACTAATGCTGTAATCTTTGTTTGCCCGAATGTTTTCGCTGCATACAAAAACTGTAATGCTTTATAATGCTGACCGATTGCATTGGTGCTCGGCGCATTTGCCATTGAAAGTGTTCCTGTTTTTGCACTGATGCCTGTTGCGTTTACGATAGGAATTAGACCAGCCGGTGTTACAACAAGATTTCCTTTGCTGTCCTTTACATACGGATTCACATTTGCAGGCGTGTAATAAGTGCCGTTATAATTAAACGCATCGGTGTTTTGATTAAAGGCTGCACCCAGGTCAAGCTGCCATCCTTTGTTCAAAAATTTCAATACAAGTGCATCATGCCTGCGGGCCTGTTGCAACCAATCGAGGTTACCCAATAAACGACTGTCGTCATACATCAACTCCTGCCGACCGATGCGAAAACCTACATAATCAACTTTTGCATGTTTGAAGGAAGAATCTTTTTTGTTGGCCAATGTTACTTCGGCCCAAGCCTCGTGTACACCTAATTTGCTGCCATCGGCATTGCTGATGGAGGAGGCATCTTGTCCCCACACCCGTACATCCTGCACAGAAGTAAGAAACTGGATGCGGTTGTTCCTGTAGCCAAAACTCAATCGTGTACGCTGTGAAGTGAAAAAAGCCGGCTGATTGTTGACCGGTCGTAAAGTGCCGGCGCCATCACGATACTCTGAACGTGTACGTACCTGCCCCGTTAACGTAAACTGTGCATTAACAGAAGTACCGGCTGCCAACAGCACTCCCATGAGCATTCCACTTTTTGTGTTTAATTTTTTCATGTTACTTTTGGTCGATTTTAAGGTGAGAAATCCTGGAATCATTCGGCCCGGTTAGACTGCCATCTGCCGGGCTTTATTTTTGACTGTTATTCTTCGTCAACTCCAATAAACACAACACCATCTTCCACTTTCACTTCGTAGGTTTTAATCGCACACTCATCACCACTCAGGCATTCGCCGGTAACCAGTGAGAATGTTTTTTTGTGAAAGGGACAAGCAACTTTCGGCTCATCATTTTGTGTGCCGATCAAGCCACGACTTAAAGCCATCTGCATACGATGCGGACATTCGTTCTGCGTGGCATACCACTCATCTCTTCTTGTAAAATGGAAAAGTGCAATTTGTGTGTCGTTGTATTTCACACACACGCCACCGTTAGCAGGAACATCCGATACGCTGCAGGCGGCAAACCAGGTAATTGTTTTTTCTGCGATCATATAATTCGTAGTTAAAGGATTCGTTGAATAATCTGTACTGTAACAACCGTTACAACACAGCTGATCTTCCTTTTTTATATGGGGCAACCGCAGAAAAGTGGCCAGTTGGGCCTTAGCAATCAATCATCAAAAAATCGTTTGGAGTATTCACAGGTTCTATTCAGTAACTTTTTTTATATGGCAGCAATCGTATTTATTCAAAACCAAAATTTATTTCCATTCTTTTGCACGCTTTTGTTCACGCATGGGATCAAACACAACCGTTGGATCTTTTTGTTCCGGTGCATTGACGAAGTGCGTAAAGCGTTTGCGCAACTCAGGTGTTTCAATAGCCGCTTTCCATTCGCACTCGTAGCTGTTTACATGATTTTCCATGGCTGCTTCCCACTCAGCATTCATGCCCAATGCATCATGCACTACAACTGAACGCAGGTAATCAATTCCTCCTTCCATTTTATTTAACCAGGTGGCTGTACGTGTTAACGGATCGGCTGTTTTTACATAGAACATTAAGAAGCGATCGAGATATTTCAAACAGGTTTCTTCATCAATATCCGATGCAAGTAACAAAGCGTGCTGCGGCTTACTTCCGCCATTGCCACATACATACAGGTTCCAGCCTTTTTCTGTGGCGATGATACCAAAGTCTTTACTCTGTGCTTCGGCACATTCACGGATACAACCACTCACACCGCCTTTTAATTTATGCGGCGCACGTAAGCCACGGTAGCGTTCTTCTACCCGTATGGCAAAACTCACACTATCATGTAATCCGAAACGACACCAGGTGCTACCCACACAACTTTTTACTGTACGTAAACTTTTACCGTATGCATGTCCGCTTTCAAAACCTGCTTCAATTAATTCTTCCCAGATATTTGGCAGATCGCTCAAGTGTGCACCAAACAAATCGATACGCTGCCCACCGGTAATTTTTGTATAGAGATTATACTTCTTTGCAACTTGTCCGATGACGATTAATTTATCCGGTGTAATTTCTCCACCTGGGATACGTGGTACTACAGAATACGTTCCGCCTTTTTGAATATTTGCCAGGAAACGATCATTGCTATCCTGTGCCGTATCATTTCCTTTTTTCAATATCACTTCGTTCCATAAACTGGCAAGGATCGATGCTACAGGAGGTTTGCATAATTCACAACCATCGCCTTTGCCAAGCTTGTTCAACACATCGTCGTATGTACGCAGATCATTCAGCTTAATTAAATCGAACAATTCCTGGCGACTGTAATCGAAGTGTTCGCACAATACATTACGAACAACTTTACCTGCTGCTTTCATGGTATGCAGCATCAGGTCTTTTACCATTGGTACACAACCTCCGCAACCTGTTCCGGCTTTGGTACATTTCTTAATGCCATCCACTGTTTCATATCCCAGTTTCACTGCATCACAAATAGAACCTTTTGTTACTGCTTCACAACTGCAGATCACTGCGTCATCAGGTAAACTTGTAACACCTGCACCAGCATCGCCTTCGCCACCTCTTGCACCAAGAATCACATCTTCTGTATTGGGAGGTAATACCACTTTGTTTTTGCAGGTTTGCAATAACATATTGTATTGCTCAGCATCGCCTACTAAAATTCCACCCAGCAATTGCTTGCCATCGGCACTTACATTAATACGTTTGTACACACCTTTCACACTGTCATCAAACACAATACTTCTAACTCCATCACCACTCACAAACGGATCACCAAAGCTGGCAACATCAACCCCAATCAGTTTGAGCTTGGTGCTCATATCAAAACCGGTAAATGATTTTTCACCACCTGTTAAGTTTGTTGCCACCACATCAGCCATTTCATAACCGGGGGCAACCAAACCATAGATCATTCCTTTATGTAATGCACACTCACCAATAGCAAAAATGAAAGGGTCGGATGTTTGCAAGTTGTCGTTAACGGTTATTCCTCCACGTGGACCTACTTCCAATGAAGCGGCTCTTGCCAATTCATCTCTTGGTTTAATACCCGCAGAAATGACCAGCATATCCACCTCAAACGAACTATCATCAGAAAAACGCATGCCGGTAATTGCAGCATCGCCTTCAATGGCGGTTGTATTTTTTGATGTATGAATGGTAAGTCCAAGATCTTCCAGTTTCGATTGCAATAATTTCGAACCCGCATCATCAATCTGGCGTGGCATCAGGCGTGGCGCAAATTCAATCACCTGTGTATTCGTTACACCCAGGTCGAGCATGGCCTTCGCAGCTTCTAAACCAAGCAAACCGCCACCGATCACCGCACCTTTCTTCGACTTTTTTGCCCAGCCGGTCATCAGTTCAAGATCTTCGATTGTACGGTAGATGAATACACCTTCTTTTTCCACACCGGGGATTGGGGGAACAAACGCTGCAGATCCGGTGGCAAGCACCAGGTAGTCGTAAGATTCTGTAATACCTGCATGTGAGCGAACGTTTTTTGCTTCACGGTCGATAGCGATAACCGGATCGGAAAGATGGAGTACGATCCCGTTTTCACTGTACCAGTCTTTCGAAGCGAGGGAAAGATCATCGGCAGACTTGCCTGCGAAATACTCACTCAGATGCACCCTGTCGTAAGCGGGTCTTACTTCTTCTCCGAAAACCACGATGGAGATATTAGCGGCTGTGTTTTTTGCTACCAGCTTTTCGCAGAACTTATAGCCCACCATGCCATTTCCTATGACTACCACTTTCATGTTGTTACTGTTTTAAGTGAAACAATAATGGTAGCAAGCAATCGTATTATGAATTTATTTATATAATAATTTTAACTACATTGATAAGAAAAAACATATTATTAAATGATTCATGTCATGAAATTAGAACTAAAAAATGTAATTTCAATCAAAAAATCATGATTTTAAATACATATAATATTTTATAATTTGTATGATTTTGTCGTTTTTATACCTTGTTGGCGCTGGTCCCGGCGACCCGGAGCTGATCACAATCAAAGCAATACGCACACTTGAAAAAGCAGATGTGATCCTGTATGATGCGTTGGCAAACGAAAGCCTTTTGGCCTATGCTCCAGCAGGATGTGTAAAGCGTTTTGTGGGTAAGCGGTATGGTTGCCATGCTTTATCCCAGGAAGAGATCAATCTTTTGATCGTGGAATATGCACAAACCCACCACCACATTGTGAGGCTAAAAGGTGGCGACCCGTTTGTTTTCGGGCGGGCACAGGAGGAAATTGATGCAGCTCGCCAAGCGGGTATGCAAGTTGAAATTATTCCCGGTATTTCAAGTGCTCTTGCAGTTCCTTCTTCACAAATGATACCACTCACCTGCAGAGGCATCAATGAAAGTTTTTGGGTAACCACAGGCACAACCCGTTCTGGCGAGTTATCAAAGGACATTGAATTGGCTGCACAATCAAGTGCAACGGTAGTTATACTAATGGCAATGAGCAAGCTGGAAGCCATCATGGATATTTTCAACAGGTACGGAAAGATGCATACTCCGGTTGCCATTATTCAAAACGGCACCACCGCAGAAGAAAAAGTGGTAATCGGAACTGTCAGAGATATTGTTTTTAAATCGGCTTATGCACAGTTGAGCAACCCTGCTATTATTGTTGTGGGAGAAGTAGTGAACTTACACCCTTCACAGATTCCGTCGGCTATTGCACATCAAACAACTAATTTTCTTCAAAAGCAACGATAATGCTGCTCTGTGAGCGTGTTTGCTGTTATTTTGCAGCAGCAAACACATAACCGGCCATGAAGCTTAACAAAAAGAATTGCGATCTGAAAAGTTGCAGCATGTGCAGACAATGCCAGCCAGACTGGCTGCCAGCACTTGATGCCAACAGAAAAAGTTTTCATTTTAAAAAAGGAGAACAGCTTTTTACGGAAGGAGAAAAAGTAACAGGCATGTACTTTATTAATAAAGGATTGGTGAAAGTGCACAAACGCTGGGGTAACGAGAAAGAACTGATTCTACGCATTGCAAAAGATGGCGATATTGTTGGTCATCGTGGATTAGGTGATGATGAATTTTATCCCGTTTCAGGTACTGCTATGGAGCCTACAGATGTTTGCTATATTGATCTTTCCTTTTTCAACAGCACACTCCGCACAAACCCTGATTTTCAATATAACCTGTTGATGTTTTTTGCTGCAGAGCTGAAAGAATCAGAAAAACGTATGCGCAACCTGGCCCACATGAATGTAAAAGGCCGTATCGCCAATGCCTTGCTTTACCTGGAAAAAAAATTCGGGAAAGACAAAGATGGTTACATTCATCTTTCCATCAGCAGACAGGATCTTGCTTCTTACACAGGCACAACATACGAATCGTTATTCCGCATCATGAACGAACTGGTTGCTGAAAAAGCCATACGAACCGATGGTAAAAAAACGCAGATCGTAAATGCCACGCTGCTGCATGAGTATATGGAGCAAAGCTGATGTGTTGTTGGCTACATAAACAATCCATAAAGACTGTATTTATTCTCAGCCAGATTTGTATCTTGTCCGTTAGCGTATAAACTGTACGACCAACTGTTATGAAGCTTGAGAAAACAATTTTCCAGAAGAGTCATTTTTACTTTATAGGTTTCTTTCTTTTTGTGATCGCTGGATTCTGGGTCACCTATTTCACCAAACTGTTTGAGCAAAAGAATTACAGGATGCATCTGCATGGCATTGCTCTAACTTTCTGGTGCCTGATGTTGATTGTGCAGCCTTACCTCATCCGCAAAAAACAAACAAAGCTGCACAGGACTGTTGGCAAATCATCCTATCTGTTAGTGCCGTTCATGATCTTTACAACACTTGATCTTTTAAAATACCAGCTATCGTTTGTGCCACAGCTTGGTAGTATGGACTATTTTTTTGTGGCATTGGCATTTAATGCGCTTGTCGCTTTCGCTCTATTGTATGGCCTTGCTATTTATCACAGAAAAAAATCAACTATTCATGCCCGTTATATGATCGGTACAGCATTTACTATGTTTACACCTGTTACCGACCGCCTGATACATATTCATTTCAGAGGCATCCTGGATTATATGCCCACAATTGAAGACAATCCAATGGCACCTTTTGCCGGATTCCTCCTGGCCGACCTGATGCTGATTGGCCTTTGCATCTGGGATTGGCGATCGCATAAGCGATGGAATGTATTCCCCTTTGTGTTACTCCTCCTGCTGCTCTATCATATTTCTGTATTTACCTTTTACAAGTTTGAGTTCTGGCGTAATTTCTGCGACTGGTTTGTTCGGTTCTAAAGCATATTCTCTGTATTCACTATTTCCTACTACAAAGCAGTTGCAGGATAACAATTATCTTTATGCATTCCGTCATCAGTATATGAGAAACTATTTTGCCTTATACCTTTTGTTTTTGCTGCCATTGTTTGCTGCTGCACAGCAAACAGACAGTACGTCTTTCAAAAATACCCTCACTCTTCAGTACGAGTATTTTCATTTTGACAAACAGTTTGCAAGCGACTGGCATATTACAGGGTTTGAATATAAACATGAAACAAAAAAAGCAGCGATCATTGGCCGGCTGAATTATGCCAACCGTCTTTCGCAAAATGGCTGGCAGGGCGAACTGGAAGCTTACCCTAAATTTTCAAAGAAAGTATACAGTTATGCTGGCATTGGTTATTCAGCAAACATGCCGGTGTTTCCAAAATTTCGTACAGGTTATTCATTGTATGTAAATATTCCCAAAGCAATTGAACTGGAAGGAGGCTTCCGTTACCTGTATTTTGACAAAAGCCTGTTGATAGGTGTTGCAGGTATTGGCTATTACACCGGCAATTGGTTTTTACAGGCACGAAGTTTTATGAGCGATAACAATGGTTTCAACTTTGCAGGTTTGTTTACAGTACGCAGGTATTTTGGTGAAATGAATGATTATGTATGGCTGCAATATGGCACAGGTGTTTCGCCTGATGAAACAAGAAATATCCAGTTCACAACAAATCAACGCTTATATTCAAACCGTGTTATTGCAGGTGTAAGAGCATCGTTAAAACAAAAAAACCTGCTGTTGTTTTCAATTGGCTATTCAAGAGATGAATACAAACCTTCTGCATTTGGCAACCAATTGTACGGTTCAGTGGGGTATGGAAGAAGATTTTAAGTTTTCTTTTTCCCTGCAAATCCTTGTCTTGTCATTTCGCCCCATGATTTTTTCTTACGCAACAGATCAATATTTCCACGCACAGCACTCCAGACAACAAAGGGGTGGAAAATAAAAGGTTCTAAAAATGCAGTCAGTATTAAGCTGAAAATCTCTTTGCGTTTACGGTATTGATTGTAGGTAAGTACTTCCATAAGAATTGCAAAAACTGAATAGAGAAAACCAAAACTCAGGATGAAAAAGAACAATGCAAAAAAGAATGACCAATCCATTAATCCAAGTGCTGCAAACACAAGAAAGGCTACAAGACCAATAAACTCGATCAGTGGTGCAAGAAATTCAAAAAAGAACCAATACGGATAACTCAACATACCCAACACACCATAGGAAGGATTAAAGAACATTTTCCTGTGCAACTTTAGTGTTTCAATGGTTCCTCTTGTCCACCTGTTACGCTGGCGGCCAAGAATTTTAAAACTTGCGGGTGCTTCTGTCCAGCAAAGCGGATCAGGAATGTATGCCACTTTGTAAGGGATCTTCTTCTCTTCCATATAACGGCGCATACGCACAACCAATTCCATATCCTCACCAACCGTGTTATGGTCGTAACCACCAGCTTTGATAGCGATCTCCCGATCAAATGCACCAAATGCACCGGAGATGAGCAATAAACCATTTAACCTGCTCCAAGCCATTCGTCCTAATAAAAAAGCACGGATATATTCTAATGTCTGAACTCTTGGAATAAACTCTTCTGGCAAATGCACACGAATGATTTTTCCATCTTTCACTTCGCATGAATTGGCAATACGCACCACACCACCTGTAGCGATCACCCTTTTTTCTTTTTCTTCCAAAAAAGGTTTGATCAGTTTCAACATGGCATCCTGCTCAAGAATACAATCCACATCAATACAAACAAGAATATCGTTGGATGCAATATTGATCCCTACATTTAACGCATCTGCTTTACCGCCGTTCTGTTTATCTACCACCAGCAGTTTTTTATATACAGGATTACTGCTTCTGTAAATAGCACGCACCGGTTTGGTTGCAATATGTGCTGTAAAAACATAAGGCACTTCCACAAGTTGGTATGCATCCATCAGCTTTTGCATGGAATCATCTTTGCTGCCATCATTCAACACAATCACCTCCATGTTATTGTAATGGATGTTTAACAACGATCGCACATTTTCAATGATGGTGGCACCTTCATTATATGCAGGCGCAAGAATACTGATAGATGGTGTATGCTCTGACACAGCCATGATTGAATAATCAGTAAAACTGCTTTTACGGATATAACGTCGTGTTTCACCAATGGAATAAAAGGCAATGAAAATATAGAACAACAGCAACACAACGGAATAAAGAAAAATAAACCAGGTTAACAGATCAACAAGAAATTGCTGCCAGTTCATAATGCTACCTCCTGCTTTAATTGTGGCAACAGCACTGTCCATGGATAAGTACCTGCATTCACCTCTTGCATTATCAATTGTTCTGCTTCAGGCTGTGTATGATAAACAGCTCTTGCTGCAGCTACTTTAAGTTCCTGTTGCTCATGATGCATTTGCTGTAACAGAAAAGCTTGTTCACCCTCAGTACCAAACTCTTTTAGGAATTGCAAGATCAGTATTTGCACATCTGCATCCTGCTGCGGAAATATTTCAACCAGGATTTGATTTACAGCAGGATGATAAATTTCTTTTAAAGCTGTTATTGCTTTTTTACGAACAGACTTTACAGCATGCTTTAAGCTGAGTACCACATGGGGATAATCGTTATGAAGATGATACACTTCCACTAAACGTAATGCAAACTCCGCCACACTGCTGTTGGGCGATTGCAACCAACGTTGCACACCATCAAAGGAGCGGTTACTGTGTAACGATAATTCATGCAGCAAACACAACTGCTGCCATTCTGTTAACGGATAAGTAGCTACATCCAGAAAACGTAATCCTTCAAACCCGGTAAGTTTCACCACAGCCGTACGTGCTTCATTACGCACCAATTCATTGGAGTTATTGGTATGACGGTAAATTTTTGTAATGTATTTATTCTGACGTAGACCGCTTAATTCCTGGATAGCCCTTGCTTTTACATGCCATGCGCCTTTCTGTAAACGAAACAGCGAATCATTCTGTAATCCTGTCTGCTCATAAAACCAGCAAACATTTGCAGCAGCGTTGCCACTCATACCCTTCACTGTTTTAAGCAGCTCTGTAATCATTACACGGCGGGCAAATGCATCATGTTGCAATAGTGTGGTGATCTTTTGCGTATCGGGTTGCTGAAGAAACAATTGTAGTTCCTCACCGGTTTCGCAAAGAGTCAGTTCGCTGATGGAATTACTGAATTGTTCCCGTAAACTTCTGCGGTGTATGCTGCGGCCTGTACGTCGTATCAGATAGAGAAGAATGAACAAAACTACGCCTGCGATGATGCAAACAAAAAAAAGGGTGACCGAAAGCAGCTGCAACGGATCAACAACTGCATCCAGTAAATAAAATCTGATGTAACCGAATACCAACCCAGGCTGCATAAAACATAAAATTAAGGCAATGCAGTTAAAGCAAACAACATGCTGCTTGCAAGTGTGCTTATGCTGTTTTTGCAAGACGTTTTACACGCATTGAAAGTTCATTGGGACTGAAAGGTTTTGTTATATAATCATCAGCTCCAAGATTAAATGCTTCCACAACAACATTCTCCTGGCCCATTGCACTTAGTACAATAACAGGAATATTCCGTTGCCCCGGCGCTTTTACTTTTCCAACTATTTCAAGACCTGATGAATAGGGCATCATAATATCGGTAATAATGAGATCAGGATTTTGCTGATCGATCTGTTCAATTGCTTCACGCCCATTGTCAACAGTAATCACATCATACCCATCTTTACGCAAACGAAGGGCTATTGTTTTTAACATGATCGGTTCGTCTTCTGCTACAAGGATTTTCATTTGTTTGTATTTAAGTTATCATAGTTTCAATTATTCACTTGCACAGCTTTTTCAAGCTCTGCTTCTATCATCGGGCGCACAAGTTCAAATAATTCATTTACCCGCTTCAGTTCTTCTGGTATCAAGTCAAGTTGTTTTTCGTCTTTCGCCTGCTGTTCAATGGTAGTTACCAAGCCAAGCATCAGGTTCATTTGCAAAATACCAAGACTGCTTTTTAAACGATGTGCTTTTTTATATACCTGCTCCCAGTTCTCATACAATACAGCTTCATGTATTTCGCTTAACATGACAGGTGTTGTAGTGAGGAACAATTGGAGCACTTCACAGAAATATTCTGTATCCTCCATTTCATACAAATGCGAAAGGTTATAAAAAACAGCTTCGCTTTCAGTCGATTTTTTTTGTTGCTGTTTTACCTGCAATGGTTGTGCCAGTAAAAAACGACTAAGCACTGCGAACAAATCAGCTGGCACAAACGGTTTGGTCAAATACTCATTCATACCCAACTCAAAGCAGCGCATTTTTTCATTACGAAGTGCACTGGCAGTCATGGCAATTACAGGAGTTGACAATTCAAGTTTTTCACGTATATATGTGGCTGTCTGGAAACCATTCATCAATGGCATCTGCAGATCGAGAATGATCAAATCAAAATACTCGCCTGTTTCAAGAAGATCAACAGCTTCTTTTCCGTTACTTACAATAGTTGTATGAATACCTGCACGCTGCAACACATGAAAGATCACCTTCTGGTTGATCTCATTGTCTTCTGCCACCAATATTTTTTTTCCGCCCAGTTCGCCTATCTGCAGAACATCTTTTACCGCTTTGTCATTGGTCGCTGCAGCACTTTCATGTACAACAACTAGCGGAAGTGTTACACAAAATTCAGTTCCTTTATTCAGCTCACTAGTTACATGAACAGTACCACCCATTAACCCGCACAACTGCTCTGTGATGGATAAACCAAGGCCGGTGCCTCCATATTTTCTTGCTGTTTCTGTTGCCGCCTGCTCAAAGTTTCCGAAAATTGATGCAAGCCTTTCCCGAGGAATACCAATACCTGTATCACGAACAGTAAAACTGAGTACGCACTCATTACCGTTACGCTCTTCCTGCTTCACGAGTAATGTAATACTGCCTTGCTCTGTAAACTTCATTGCATTACTCAACAGGTTTGAAAGCACCTGTGTAATACGTAACGGATCGCCAGAAAACTCTGTGGGTAACAATTCCTGAACCTCCAGCAGCAAATCAATTTCTTTTTCTTTTGCTTTTAACCTGAATGGTGCTACAGCCTGTTCAAGTATCTTCCGCAGATCAAACACAATATGCTCAACACCCAGCTTACCCGCTTTGATTTTGGACAGATCAAGAATATCGTTGATCAACATCAACAGGTTGTCGGATGATTGACGGATGATCTGCACAAATTCTTCCTGCTCATGATCAAGACTGGTATGTTGTAGCACATTGGTCATACCAATAATTCCGTTGAGCGGCGTACGGATCTCATGACTCATGTTTGCAAGAAACTGCTCCTGCAACAATTCCGCCGCTTCTGCTTTTTTCTTTGCTTCTACCAATTTCTCCCGGGCCTGTACACGTTCAGTAATATCTGTTGCAATACCGCCCACACCGTATACGATCTCGTCCTTATCAAACAACGGAAATTTCACAATGAGCAAATTGTGTTCACCATCGGCCATTTGCACTGTTTCATCTGTTTGCACATGTTCCAGCGTACGCAAAACTTTTTCATCAGCTTCACGATAACGAATTGCATCTTCATCATTCTCAAAATCAAAATCTGTTTTACCGATCACTTCTTCTTCCGTAAGCGAAAATTCATCTTTAAATGATTGGTTAATGAGCAAATAACGGCCTTCAACATCCTTTATAAACATGATGAGTGGCGTATTGTCAAGAATTGATTGTAACCTGAACTGATACTCTTCTCTTTCTTCTCGTATTTTCTCCCATGCACGATCAACCATTTTCCGCTCCGTAATATTTTTTGCGGCAATACAAACTGCAATTACCTGGTTCTTCTCATTCCGTACAGGAAAATAAGTATTGTGATACCATTGCTCGCCATCCTCAGTTCCAATCATAGATTCTGTTTCCTGCACTATACCACGCATCACCTTTTCTACCATTTCACGAAACACATCTTTTCTTTCTTCACTTATAAAGTCAAGTATCTGATCATTTTCCCGAACAGGTTTTCCGGCTACATTACGCAGTATCTTTTTGCCTGCTTCATTGATCATGATAATATTATATTCAGGAGATATCATATAAAAGCCTTCCTCGGTACTTGAAAGCATGGCTCTTATCTTTTGATCAGCATCACGAATGCGCTCTTCATTTTGTTTGATGGAAGTAATATCGGATGTAACAACTGCTGCACCTGTTATTTCTTTTCCGCTCTCCATCACTGGCGAATGGCTGATGCGAAGCCATTGTGTGCCGTTTTGTGTTTCGTATTTTGATTCATACTCCACATACTCACCTTTGAACACACGTTCAAAATTTTCTCTTGCCTGTTCCAATACTGCAGCAGGGATGACAGACAATAAATGCATACCAATTTCCACTTTTTTACCGCTACGCATTTCCATTCCTTCACGTGCAGGCCGGTTCATAACACGTATGGTCAGGTTTCTATCAACCATAAAAAAACCTTCGTGTGTATTGTTCAAAAGTGTTTGTACGAGTTCTTCTGATTCCTTCAGTTTTGATTCGGCTTCCATTTCATCCGAAATATCTTTTACCGTACACTGAAAGCCAACGATCTGCTCATCTGCAGAAATAGTAAGCGATGTGAGCTTTACCCATTTCTGATCTTTTTCTTTTGTTTCAATGGGAAAACGAACCACCATCTCAAAAATCCGTTCGTTAAACTGCTGCACAAATTTTTCAAGCACCTGCTGTTGCCATTGCTCAGG
>NZ_CAMLGT010000073.1 GCF_946479605.1 uncultured Lacibacter sp. | reverse complement strand
TGCTATACACGTAAATGCTGTCTTTGATGCCGGGCTTCATCCACCTGTTCGGCCAGGTATGCGAAACAATGTAAACCATCGGTTCTTTGTTCTTATCCGCATAATTACTCCGG
Source organism: uncultured Lacibacter sp. (assembly GCF_946479605.1). Next base: position 14,502 of record NZ_CAMLGT010000073.1, on the reverse strand, counting down.
AACATGTAATACACATCCGCCGGTTCTTCCCACGGTGTAAGTAATCCTTTGTAATTTACCGGACCAATGCGATCGAGTTCACGCAAACCTTCACCGCCTTGTACACGACCGGGATTATCATGCGATGTCAATAACCAAAAGAAATGACCTGCACTGCTGTCTTTCACTGATTCTGCCAAACGTACTTTCTGTTCCATTAACTGAACCATGCGGTCTTCACTCAAAATACCATTCTGTACAAAGCCGCCTTCTGTATGCAGATCAAGCGTACGCCACGCACCATATTCACCGATCAACACTTGCTTCTTTACATCATCGCCATAGGTTGCAGGATTGCCGCCATAAGTACCCGTCCAGTTTTGCGGCACATCCCAATCGGTTCCTGTGCCACCGTTGCAGGTTGTTACTAACCGCTGCGTTGATGCAGTTGGATCTAAAGAGCGGATCAACTCTGTACATTCTTTTGCAAAATCTTCGGGCAGTTTGCTTTCATTCTGTAAACCCCATAACACAACAGAAGGGCTGTTACGCCGTTCAATCACCCACTCTCTTAACAGCTGTTTGAACTTTTCTCTGAACTCCTTTGTATCGTACCATACATGTGCAGAGAGTTGAGTCCACCATAGAATTCCCTTTTCATCGCACAACTGTCCGTATAATAAATGATGCGGTTGATGACCGTCACGGAAGGCATTGAAGCCGGCAGACTGCATCCATTTGAAACGGGAAATAATTTGTTCTTTACTGAACGCATGACTTTGCCCCAACAAATGTTCATACTCGGCAATGCCATTGATGAAAACAGGTTTGCCGTTTAAGATAAATTGATTGGTTGGGTTTTTCCAGTTGATGGTACGGAAACCAAATTCGGTTTCAAGCTTATCAAGAATCACATTATTCTCTTTTACAACTGAAACGATCTTGTAGAGATAAGGATTTTCTGTTGACCATAGAGTTATATCTGATGTATGATTTCTTATGTCGGATTTTTGTTCAACAGCAGTTTCTTTCGCTACACCTATACTTTGTCCAACTACCTTTTTTACTTCTTTACCATTGGCATCTATCAACCTGTGTTCAACTGCAATATTTCGTTTCTTCTTCGAATAGTTTTTGAATGTTGTCGCAATATTCAATTGAACATTTTTATCTGTAATGTCGGCCCATGCATGCACCCCAAACGGTTCTATGCGCACATCATTTGTTACAATTAAATGCACCGGGCGAAAAATGCCCATCGGCTGCGAACCTTCACTAAAGCCACGTTCATCACTGCAGCCGCCGCAAACCCAGGGCAGGTTTTGAATATTAGATGGATGATAAGCCCGTACTGCCAATTGATTTGCTGTTCCATCTGTTTTGATCACATCGGTTACATCCAATGTAAACGTTGTTCGTCCGCCGATATGCTCACCTACTTTTTTATTATTGAGATAAACTGTTGCGTAGGATCCCACTCCTTCAAAAAATAAAAAGAAACGCTTGCCAGTTTTGATCTGTTTGCTGGCAAACGTTTTACGATACCATGAATCGCCATGACGGTTACCATGCAACAATCTTCTGTAACCTTCGTACTGATCCCAGTTATGCGGAATATTTACTCTCTTCCAATCAGCAGTAATTGCTGTTTGATATGTATTGGCAGGAAGTACTTTGTCGTTGTCTGTTGCAATGGTCAGCCAGTTATCGTTTAAGGAAATATCCTGACGTTGTGCGGAAGAGTTGAACCACAGAGACACAAAGACACAGAGTAACACGAAGGCTTTCACGCAGAGGCGCAAAGGAGTAAAGGCGCAAAGGGCCTTATAAGTTACACTTTGCCTCTTTGCGTCTTTGCGTGAAAAAAAAATATTGCTTTTACAATTGCTTAAGTGTTCCATCAAAATTATAAACCGTATTTGCTTTTGTTTTTAATGCAACAACTTTACCGTCGTAACGAAGGTTCAAAGGAGTTCCTGCTTTTGATAATACTTTCAACTGCACCAACTTTCCCTCACTCCATTTCATATCCATCACAAAACCACCACGCACACAAATACCTTTTACTTCACCGTTGGCGAATGCAGCAGGCAATGCAGGAAGTACATCAATATACTTTGTATGACTTTGCACAAGCATTTCAGCAATTCCTGCAGCACCACCAAAATTTCCATCGATCTGGAACGGCGGATGCGCATCAAATAAATTCGGATAACTGCCTGCGCCACCTTTTACCGGGCTCAGTAACATCTTCACCATTGTAAATGCATGTTCGCCATCTTTGAAACGTGCCCAGCAATTGATCTTCCAACCCAAACTCCAACCTGTTGCTTCATCGCCACGAAAAATGAGTGATTGCTTTGCAGCATTCATCATTGCAGGCGATTCATCATAATTAATTTCATTGCCGGGATACATGCCCCACAAATGCGAAATATGACGATGCTTGTTGTTGGGATTATCAACATCCTGCATCCACTCCTGCAACTGACCATGTTTACCGATCATGTTCGGAGCGATCTGTTTGTATTTTTCTTTGAGTGTTGCACGTAATGCAACATCTACATTCAAAATTTCACTTGCTTCAATTACATGTTGCAACAAAGCCCGAATGATCTGGTGATCCATTGTTGGTCCGGCAACCAATCCACCTTGCTCTGGTGAGTTAGATGGTGTACTGATGAGATAACCTGTCTTAGGATCTTTTATAAGAAAGCTGTTAAAAAACAAAGCCGCTTCTTTCATAATGGGATAAGCCCTGTTGCGTAAAAAGTTTTTATCCTGCGTAAACAGATAACGCTCCCACAAATGCTGACACAACCATGCACCACCTGTAACCCATATACCATGATTGGCGGCATTGATTGGTGCTGTACCTCTCCACAAGTCGGTGTTGTGATGCAATACCCAACCCGGTGCATTGTAATGATCTTTCGCTGTTTGTTTTCCTGTTACTGCCAATTCACTGATCATATCAAACAACGGCTCATGCATGGGTGATAAGTTGAGTAACTCCGCTGGCCAGTAATTCATTTCCGCATTGATATTTGTTGTGTACTTACTTCCCCATGGCGGATTTGTTAAATCATTCCAAATGCCTTGCAGGTTTGCCGGCCTTGTACCCGGGCGTGAAGATGAGATCAACAAATACCTTCCGTACTGCGTGTACAAAGCAGCAAAGGAAGGATCAGCGCCATTAGCAAAATTGCTCAAACGTTCATCCGTAGATAATGGCGTTTTTTTGTTATCGCCCATTACAATTGAAAACGTATTGAACCATTTTTTATACTCAGCAACATGTGCAGCTTTGACTTGCTGATATGTTTTTCCTTCCAGCGATTTCAATGCAGCAACACATGGTTGCGATGGATCAGCCGTAATGTCTTTGTAATTTTTATAGTTTGTTCCTGCAGTTAAAAAGATCGTTGCTTCATCGGCGTTGCTGATTGTCAATTGCCCGTTGCTTATTGTAACACTTCCGCCAACTGTTTTGATCTGCATGTAACTTTTTCCTTTCAACTCACCTACTCTCACTTTTACCGAAAGCACAACCGTATTGGCATTTAATTTTTCAACTGTATAATTTCTGTGCGGACTGGTGAGAACTGCACGAAAGCTGATACTTGCTTTTTTTGTAGCCGAAAGTCTTGTGACCAATGCCTGGTTAGGCGCCGATACAAAGTATTCACGCTTGTAATCAACACCATTCGCTGTATAAGATGTAGCAGCAATGGCATTGGCAATATCCAGTTCACGTTTGTAATTGGTAAAGCCTGTTGTATTAGCAAACTGCAAATTCAAATCACCGAATGGTTGATAATCGGCCTGGTATGTACCAACCGGTGGAGGATTATCATTCACCACAAAATATTTCCACTCGCCATTGAGTGATATCTTTTCTTTCTCCCTGTTTACGGGGTAAACACACGTATGAATTGACGTATCCTTATAACCATATACACCGCCTTTGTTTGAAAAGTTCAACACCAAAATAGCGATTGTATTTTTTCCTTTGTGCAAGAGATTTTTTGCAACGGTGTATTTTCTTCCTTCCGTATTTTGTTGCGAGCCTGCTAATTGTCCGTTCACATACGTGTAATCCCAATCACGAATACGATTGAAATCAAACACCATATCTTCTTCTTTCCAATCATCGGGCAATACAAAACTGGTGCGTAACCACACGGCACCATCCAACGCTTCAAAGCCAACTGTTTCCCAACCGTCCCAATGCGGAACCGTCATTGTTTTCCACTTGCTGTCATCAAAATTTGTTGTTGCATATTTTTTATCAGCAGTCACAGCAGCGATCCATCCGCTGCGCTCTGCTTCGAAACTTTTCAACCCCATGAATTCTTTTTCGGCCAATGCCTCCGCTTCTTTTTGCTTGCCTGCAAACAACAGTTGCCTGATTGTATCCAAATATTTGTAGGCACCCGGTCTGCTGTAATTTCTTGGCGCACCACTCCACAATGTTTCTTCGTTGAATTGTATGCGGTCGTTCTCCACACCACCAAATATCATGGCACCAATGCGACCGTTACCAACCGGCAATGCTTCTGTCCATTTAACCGCAGGTTGTTTGTACCAGAGTTTTAAATCCTGTGCACTAACAATTGCATTACTGGTTACCAGTAATGCGAAAATGATCATTCTTTTTTTGCAGGCCATCATTTTGAATTTCTATTAAGCTTTCGTTATATTCTTCTTTGACGAATAGTGCGCAAAATTATCTTCCAGTGGAAGATAATCTGAGAGCCTCAACTGTACTATAACAATTCTATTCATCTTTTACCAAGCGTCCCGACGGGACGCAAAACCATTCATTCTTTTTTCTCTACCCATCAGTTGTTCCTACGGAACAAATTCATCTTTCACTTCAATCCCAACTCCGTCAGACGAGGGCATCAGACGGGAAGGCTTCATTCACCACTCACCATTCACTACTGCTTCACTTCTTCCTTCTTTACATCATCTGCAATCACCACTGTTGCTTCTACAAGTGTATTATTCTTAAGCAGAATATTTTTTGTGTTTGCTCCTTTGATCTCAGCAAATAGTTTTGTTCCGTTGAAAGGCCAGTTGTTCTGCAGCAATACATCCTGCACATTCGTTAAACGTATAAGAGGCGCAGTTGCTAATGGTTTGGCGGAGAGAAATCCATTTACGGTTAACCGTTCCGTTTTCTCCGCTGTTAACGATGCGCCGATTTTGGCATTCACTCTTACATTGTGCAGTTCAATATCTTTTCCATTGCGGATAGTGATGCCCGTTTCTGCTTCAAACACACAATCATTTAAGCTGATCTCACTCACAGGCATTTCATCAAGTCCGTTAATATACATCGCCTGCCTGGTATAAGCTGTGATATTGCTTAAGCGTATGTTGCGGAACCTGGGTGTACGTTCACTTACCGGTTCGGGTTGTGTTTTTGAATATTCCATATCCAGCACAATCGCCTGTGCCTTGATGTTCTTCATCACAATATTATCTACACGAATATCTTCTACCACACCACCTCTTCCTCTTGTGGTCTTAATCCGGATACCACGATCAGTTCCATCAAAGATGCAATTGCTGATGGTGATCTTCTTTACATCACCGCTCATTTCACTGCCGATCACCACACCGCCATGTCCGCTGAGCATGGTACAATTGGTGATGGTGTAATTTTCGGCGGGTGTTGCTTTTGTTCTGCCCGGAATATCTTTTCCGGATTTGATGGTAATACAATCATCACCCACACTGATATGACAATCGGAAATATGCACATACCTGCAGCTTGATGGATTGATTCCATCTGTATTGGGTGATTTAGGATTTTCAATGGTGAGGCCTGTGATTGTTACATTTTCGCAGAACTCCGGTGTTACTGTCCAGAAAGGAGAATTGATAATTGTGATGCCTTCGATCAACACATTCTTACAATACAAAGGCTGAATAAATGGCGGACGCAGGAATCCACGTTTCATTTGTGTTGGATCATCGGGCAACAGAATATCTTTATTCAAACTATCGAACAACAGCTGGTATTTATTCCGTTCGGTTTGATTCTTATAAAACGTCAGTGCATATTCCCACCACTTCTTTCCATGACCATTGATCGTTCCTCTTCCGGTGATGGCAATATTTTCTGCTTTGTAGGCATAAAATAATGGAGAAAAACTCATTACATCCACGCCTTCATAACGGCTTTGCACCATCGGCAGGTAATCATCGAAGTTATCAGAGAAGTGCAACTCGGCACCCGCATCAATTAAAACAGTGATGTTACTTTTCAAATGAATCGGCCCGGTTAAATATTTTCCGGCAGGAAAATAAACTGTACCACCTCCCGCTTTTGATGCAGCAGCAATGGCAGCAGCAATAGGCTTTGTGGCGATTTTACTGCTATCGTTTTTTGCTCCGTATTTGGTAACATCATAAAAACGCTGAGCCGTTGCAGTTGCAGCCAATAAAACATTTACAAAACAAAGAAGAAGTAATCTGACGTTTGTTATTTTCATACTAATCGATATAAAAGTATTTAAGCGAAAACCACAAAGAAGGAGTTTTTTTAATTCCCTCTTTGTGGTTTTCAGCATGTTCGTCCTATGTTAATTTTTCACAAGGTTCATCTTTTTAATTATATCCGGGATTTTGCCCGAATTCTGCTTTGTTCAGTAACGCATCCAACTCCTCCTGCGGCACCGGTCTTAACCTGTGGTAATCCTGAACCGCATTGATATCGGGGTTTCTTGCCTTAATAAACGTTGAAAAATTATTGTTGTTCTTGATCCTTTTCACATCAAACCAACGCAGGTGTTCGCCGGCAAATTCTCTTGCTCTTTCTTCCAGGATAAAATCAAGACTGATGTCTGCAGCTGTAACCTGCATAGCATTTGTTTGATCTACCGGAGCTTTTATTGCAGCTCTTGTACGCAATACATTAATGTAACCTGCGGCCGCATTTGCATTACCTAACTGGAACTCTGCTTCTGCTGCAATCATGTACATTTCAGCAAAGCGGATAGCGAAAATATCATTAAAGCCGGGTTGTGCATTGGTAGCAGTACGATTGGGGTATGCAAATTTCTTCACCGGAAAGAAATTCGTTACACCATAAATAGCTCTTGTTGTGCTGCGCAAATACATTGTGTCCAAATCAAAAATAATGTAAGGCTTTGTTGCATGATTGGCAATTGCCTGTTTACTCAACATCATGATCGTGTCACCAACCTTTACCTGCTTACCAACAACAGATGCATCTTTTTTATAGCGGGTTGCATCAGCACTGGTCCAGGTGTAAGCCACGTTTGCAAGCCAAACATCCTGAAATGTACCAAGGAAACGGCCGTCTTTTGTTTCATCAAAATATTCAATTAAAGAAAGACTTGGCATCAACCTTCTTTGACCATCATTTCCATATTCAAGGCTTTGTATTAACCCTCCAATTCTGCCACTATACTGCATCAGGTACCATAAATGCATCCTGTTACCATTACCATCATAGTTTGATGGAAGATTGGTTGCACTGTTGCTGATGGTGTGCATTGACTCACCGTTATCCTTGCCTATATTTTTATTGTTTGCAGGCAACCAAAGAGCAGTATAAGAAGGATTCAGCGCAACTTTCAGATCCACACGTTTGTCAATAGCTTCTTTTGCAACATCTCTTGCCTTTGTAAAATAAGTTTGCGCTTCAGCACCTGTTGAGTAGTATGCTCTTGATAAAGCAGCTCTTGCCAAAAGACCGTAAGCCGATTTTTTTGTAGCCCTGCTGTACTCGGCACCCCAGCTTACAGGTAAATGTTCTTTTGCAAACTCAAGATCCTGGAAGATGGCTTCATAAAACTCAGCAACAGTGCTCCGTTGAGCTGTTAATTCAGGTTCTTTCGTTTCTGTTAATTTCAAACGAACACCACCATAAAACTCCACAATATGCCAGAGATAAAAAGCACGCATAAAACGCATCTCACCTTCTCTTCTGTTCCGTTCTTCTACAGTTGGGTACGTTACATTCTTAATCCTGTCGATCCCGGCATTACACAAATTGAGCGCTTTGTATAAAGTCCGGAAAGTATTTCTGTTTGTACCGCTTGATGCCGGTGTAAAACTTTCATAACGTGTGAGCTGGTTGGCATAGTTCGATTTATTTGCATTGAACCAGATATCAGTGCCACCTTCTGTCATCAGAATAGCATCTTCCTTTCCATAAAAATTTCGCTGGTCTGCATAACATGCATTTACCAGTGTGAGCATTCCTTCAGGAGTACTCCAAACAGCTTCAGCTGTTGATCCTCCCGGATTATATTCTGTTAACTTCTTGCATGAAACAGCTGTGGTAATAATTACTGCTGCCACACAAACAATAGATATATGTTTAGCTTTCATAAAAATCTTTTTTTGATGTGATCAATTAAAAATCAAGATTTACTCCAAACACAAATTGCCGGCTGAGTGGAGCACTTTCCGATCCTCCTCTTTCAGGATCATAATTGTTCAGCAAATGATGTTTCGCTTTTGTGAACAGATTATTTGCCGTAGCATACAAGCGGATGTTTGATGCAAACACTTTTGCTGTCATATTCTTTGGAATTGTGTAACCCAGTGTGAGTGTTTTTATTTTCCAATACGATCCATCAATAAAGTTCAACGCCTGGTAAGCCGGGTAATCAATCAACTGTGCACCTTGTTTTGGTCTTGGAAAATCATTTGAAGGATTTTCAGGTGTCCAGTAATCAAAATTAGCTGGTCCGTTTCCTCCACCACCGGGATTGTAACGACCCATAAACTCAGCGTTGATAATCTGACCGTAACGAACAAAGATGTACACACCAAGATCAAATCCTTTGTAACTGAAATTATTCTGCAGACCCAATACAAATTTTGGCACCGGCGAACCGAGGTAAGTGCGGTCATTATTTGCATCAATAATACCATCACCATTCAAATCGGCCACTTTAATATCACCAGGTTTAAACGGTGTGTTACCAAACTTGAGTAATGCTGCTTTATCTGATTCATTTGCCTGCCATATACCAAGTTTCTGATAGCTGTAATATGACACCAACGGACGGTTGAGTAACAATGAAAGTGTTTCAGGAGTTACTGTTGAAATAATATTCCTTCCATCAATCAACTTAACAATACGCTCCCTGTTGCTGGTGAAAGTAGCTGTTGCATCCCAAGAAAATGATGGGCGTTGTACTATTTTACCAGTAATGCCGATTTCTATACCCTTGTTGAGCGTTTCACCAATATTCTGGTAAATAGAAGTTACGCCTGAAGTAAAAGGTAATGAGCGATCAAACAATACGTTTGTTGTTCTGGCATTGTACCAATCTGCACTACCGGTAATTCTGTTGTTAAGAAAAGCGAAATCAATACCGATGTTGGTACTTGCTGTTTTCTCCCATCTTAATCCTGCATTACCAATGCGGGGGCTGAATTGAAAATAAGCAGCCTGCACATCGCCAAAGCCCATATTACTTGCAGCAACAATATTACTTTGCGTACCATACACATCAATACCGTAGTTACCGGTTACGCCATACGATGCACGCAGTTTCAGATTATTCACAAAGGTTAATGGTGCCATAAAATCTTCGCTGCTGATATTCCAACCTACCGATACAGATGGGAAAAAGTCCCACTTATTACCTGCAGACAAACGAGACGCACCATCGTAACGGCCTGATAAAGCAAGCAGGTATTTTCCTTTGAAAGAATAATTTACACGGCCTGCAAATGCAAGGTTATTGGAAAGTGTATAACCTGTTGTAATACGTTGACTGGTAGGATCAGTTGCCTGCAGATTGTAAAACAATTGCGAGCCTAATAACTGGCGATTACCGGTTGCGTAAAGATTATCAACATGGTTTTCAATATAACTTTGAATACCTGTTACCGTGAAATCATGATCACCAAAAGCTTTCTTGTAAGTAACTGTATTATCCCAGTTAAATGCTCTTACAAATGCTGTTCCCTGTGCTGAAGTAGCTAAACGTGTAGTACGTTGCGCAACAGAACTTGCTGAATTATACACCCCCTGCCTGCTGAAATTCATTGTAACACCAAAATTTGAACGGAAGGTTAATCCTTTAACAGGAGTTAATTCAAGGTATGCATTGCTTAAAACATTTGTTCTGATTGTATTATTTGTTGCAATTGTATCGCCTCTTTCATCGGATAACGGGCTAAGCGTATTCGGACTTCCTGCTACTGGAAACACATTGATATTGCCATTCGCATCGTATGGCTTACCAAGTGGGGAAGTTTGCATAACCAGCGATAAAGGATCAACTCTGCTATTGAGATTAAAGAAAGCGATCTGTGTCTGAATACCTGTTTTGGCCCACTTCGCAAGTGTTTGATCTAAATTAAAACGCAGAGAATTTCTGGTGAAGTCGCTGCGGCGAAGCATACCTTCTTCCTTAAAGTGACCTAATGAAAAAAATACTTTTGTTTTATCATTTCCTGACTGCACAGAAACTGAATGACTTTGCTGCTGGCCATTTCTGTTCAGCAATTCATACCAGTCAACCCACTCGCCGTTGGCCACAGCTTCGGCTTCCGCAACATTTGGAAAAATTGCAGCATCATCTGCCGGACTGTTCCACAATCCGCTTGTGCGGTAGGCTTCTCTTCTGAACTTAATATAATCTTCGCCAATGCGTCCTTTGGGATAAGATGTGTAACCGTTAACGCCATAATAACCATCGTATGAAACTTTGGTCTTACCAGCTCTTCCCTTTTTAGTAGTAATAATAAATACACCATTTGCTCCCTGCGAACCATAAATAGCTGTAGCAGCAGCATCTTTCAACACTTCAATGGTTTCAATATCATTCGGATTTAGATCACTGGCATTACCGCCCTGAAAGCCATCAATAATAAAGAGAGGTTCATTACTTCCAAAGAAAGAGCGGTTACCCCGCACTCTTATTGAAGCACCAGCACCGGGATTTCCTGAACTTCTTGACAGATCAACACCCGGTACACGCCCTTGTAATGCCTCCACAGCATTGAAGGTGGGTGTACGTAAAATGTCTTCGCTCTTAACAGTGAAAACAGAACCGGTAAGATCACGACGTTTTACTGTGCCATAACCGATGGTTACAATTTCATCTAATGTTTTAACATCTGCTTTCAAAGAAACATCCATTGAGGTGCTGTTAACTGTTAACTCAACAGTAACATAACCGCTTGATGTAAATAAAAGCACATCGCCCATCTTAGCAGCAATGCGGTAATTTCCATCATTGTCGGTCATTACAGTAAACGTTGTTCCTTTCACATTCACATTAACGCTGGCAATTGCTGTTCCGGATTGCTGATCAGAAACCTTGCCTGTTACTGTAATGGACTGGGAAAAAGAAAAATGGAATGATAGCAGTGCTATGAATGCAAAAAAGCATTTCCGCATGTTCTGGTAGTTCATATAGCATTTTTTTTTGCAACACCGTGAGATGTGCGTACAACCGTTAAAAAATAATTTGCGCTAAAATTACATTTTTGACCTACCTGGTAACAATGTCATACCTTACTCTAAAGATGTATTATTTTACTATTAAAAAAATCTCTTGCTGACGGATTTTTCATCTAAGTAATCTTCACCTTCTCAAATGAAAATTACTCATCATTGTATTTAACAACTCTCAATTGCATTGATCTGTTATTCAAACAGCCAATCAATATTTTTATTCTTCGCATCACTCATCAACATCGCATCGTACACAGGAATAATTTGTGTGCCATCAACAAATCCCAACACTAAACAAACTCCTTTGGGCAACTTTAATGTATGTGAACCTGCTTTGAATGTATAACTGTGAATATTCACCGGCGGCATCCCTTCAATGGAAATGGCATTGGAAATTTTTATTTCGGCCTGTCCATAGTCATCAGCACTGGCATTGGTTTCAAGCTCAGGTGCTTTTGCAAACACAGTATCTGTTGTGAAGGCTGCACGCTGTGTTCTGAAATATCCCACCAATATTTTTACCGGCTTATCTGTATAAAAATTGATTTCAGTAGGGCTTCGCAACTGTTGTCTGTAACTTAACTGTACAGCTTTCATTCCCTTTAATTCAGAAGGAAGTTGTTTAATGCGAAAACCTGTATCGCTGAAGAGTTGTGCTCCTTCATTCAATATAACCGGAACATGATTCAATTTTGCATCAACCTGTAAAAAAGGTTTACGCTCCTGTACCTTTGTATTAGATCTGTTTTTGAGAGAATCGATCTTGTATTTAAATGTATTTAGCTCGGTTTCAAATACCGGCACCATCTCTGTCCAATGCTTAAATGTAGCATTTGAACCACGCATGGGTATTTTCCGCTGCTGCGTTTGCATACTGTTGGCATAGAGGTAAGACCCTGCGGTTAATGCAGCCAGTTCTTTGTAATCGTTTACACTTTTTTCGAGCATTGGTACTGCCAGTTCAAGATCTGTAATATTGCTGCTGTATTTGTATTTCAGCAATTGCACCGCCGCAGTTACTTTACTGCTGAAATGATCGGCCATTGCTTTGTAGCAATACATATCGTTAACAATGCGATTGAATTCTTCTTTATTCTTCGTTACTCTTCTCGACACTTCCATAATTGCTGTAACGGCATTGTTACCGTGCACCACTACTTCTTTTGCCACCTGTGGCGGCGTTTCACCAATATGTTTTATTCCTTTCTGTTGTTTGTCTGCATAATCTAATATCATTTCTCCTTCCGGTGCTTCAGCATCATACAGCAAGGTGAATAATCCATAACGGAAAGGATTGATGAGTTGCGTCATCAACATTCCCAATGTGAGCGTCTGACGGTTACCATCTGTAATTCCAAAACGACGCAACAGCTTTGGAGCAATCTCACCACTCTCTTCATATGCTGTTAATATTCTTCTTCCATCAGCTTCACTGCAACCGAACTTTGATGCAAGTTGCTTACTCCAGTAAACAATTTCTTCTTCCCGGTTACGTTTTGCTTTCCATGCATATCGGCTCCATGCGCTGTACCAGATCCAGTCACGTTCAATTTGTAATAAACGTTTACCTTTTACACTATCCGCACTGTAAGGCCAGTCCCAATAAGAAGCCTGTGGATACAAGTGCAAACCGTTACCGCCCATTACTTCGTGCATACCAATTACACTCTGCTGAATAAAATCGGGTGAACCATAACGGAAAGGTTCAAGGTTGGCAAGAATATGTACGTTTTCAATCTGCACACTGCCGAGCTTGCTTAATGTTTGATGCAACTCTGCCCATGTTCCTCTTGGTCGTGCATAAGTCAATGCTTCACCGTTAAACTTTGCTTCGGTATATAAATTTTTGTAAAGTGGTAACGAAGCACGCATCACAGCCGGTGCATCGGTATCATGTGCACGCAAAACAATGGGAGGTTCTTCTGTTTTATTTAATGCCTTCAATCCATCTTTTACGCCGGGGATAATTGTTTTGGTGAACCATTCGACATCATCATTACCCACACCCTCCATGGCTTCTCCCAGACAAACCATCAATCCTACGTTGGGATATTTTTCAACAAACGCTGCAATGGATTTACGTGTATAATCAGCGATCAATGGAATGATGGGACGTTCACGTTCCTGCGTCTTGATCTTATGATATTCAGCAAATGGCTTGGAGACGATGATATTGTAAAACATCTGTATCACCCAGATACCACGCTTATCAGCTTCGGTTGTTAAGAACCGATAGATCTCCTCATTCTTTTTAAATGTTGCATCATCTACTTCAACGGCATAAGGATAATCCTTCAGCTTAACCAACGATGCAAACGGATGGCCGTTCCAGAGATAGAGCGAGTTCATACGGTTCGCCACCATCGAATCGAGATATTGTATCCATAATTTTTTATCGTAGAACCAGGGAAAAGTTTCAGGTGTATAAGGATATTCATACACATTTCTGCCGGGCAGGTAGTACGGCTTCTGCACACCAATACATGCACCACGTAAGACCATTTCAGGTGCGTCTGTCAATGAAAATGTTGCTGGAAATTTCTTGGCAGCTTTTATCTGATCAGCAAAAGCCAGACAGCCGTACAAAATTCCTGTTTCATCATTACCCGTAATAATTGTGCGGTTATTTTTTGTTTCAATCGTAAAGCCTTCTTTCTTTCCACCTGCCTGTTTATTTAAAACAACAGTATGTTTTACTTTGTTCAGTTTTAATTGAGCGATGGTTGCTTTCAAGCGCTGCTCAGCAAATGTTGTTCTTACGGAAACCTGCTTATTCTCAATCTTCACCTGCGCATTTAATGCGGAACAAACTACTAACGATATGATACAAAAAATCTTCTTCATATTATTTTATCTCTACTAATTCGTTTAAATAAATTTCCAGCATGGTATATCCGCTTGCATGAAATTTGTTGCGGTCGTTTGCATCGTTTGGATTCAATCCTTTTTTTGTTTCCCATGCATCCGGCATTCCATCGTTATCCGTATCAAGCGGTGCTGTTGCAGATTTGTATTCAGCCCAGCCACCAACTGCCAATGGACTATCAATAATACCGGGC
>NZ_CAMLGT010000072.1 GCF_946479605.1 uncultured Lacibacter sp. | reverse complement strand
CAGGAAGAGGAAGTGGAAACCTGCCAAGCAACGCAGTGAATTGTATGGCAAAAGACAAAGATGGATTTATCTGGCTGGGAACAGATAAAGGAATTGCCATCATTCAATGCCCGGCTGATGTGTTTACAACAAATGGTTGCGAAGCATTTCAACCGGTAGTGCAACAGGATAATTTTGCAGGGCTGTTATTTGAGAATGAAGAAGTGCATGCCATAGCTGTTGATGCAGCCAACCGTAAATGGGTAGGCACAAACAATGGCGTTTGGCTGATCAGTGCAGACGGTGATAAAGTGCTTGAGCGATTTACAGCTACAAACAGCCCTTTATTAAGTAATAACATTATCAGAATTGCCATTGATCCCAAAACAGGCGAGGTCTATTTTTCTACATTCAATGGTATTTGCAGTTATCGTGCAGGAGCTACTGAAGCAAAAGAAAATCCTGATAAGGTCATTGTATTTCCAAGCCCTGTTCCTGCCGGTTATACAGGTAATATCGGTATCCGTGGATTGCCCGAAAATTCCATTGTAAAAATTGTGGAGTTAAATGGACGGTTGGTTTATCAAACAAGAACATTAGGTGGGCAGGCAGTTTGGAACGGAAGAGATTATCGTAATCAACGGGTAGCAAGTGGGGTGTATCTTGTATTGGCAAAAGATGAATTTGGTACAGAAAAACAAGTAGGAAAAATAGTATTCATTAAATAGATGTTTCGTTGAGTGAGGTTCTTCATAAAACAAAAGCAGTGGTATTGCGTACTGTGAAGTATGGCGAAACAAGTTTAATTGTGGCTGCTTATACAGAGTTGTACGGCTTGCAGAGTTACATTGTGCAGGGTGTTCGTACAAGTTCAAAAAAAGGAGCAGGCAAGGCAAATTATTTTCAGCCGGGTGCTATTCTTGAACTGGTGGTTTATCATCATGATCTTAAAAACCTGCAACGCATAAAAGAGTTCCGCTGGAGTTATTTATACGAAGAATTGTTTTCTGATGTGGTAAAAAACAGTGTGCTCCTTTACATGATGGAGCTGTTGCAGAAATGCGTGAAGCAGCCGGAAAACAATCCCGATCTTTTTTATTTTGTAGAAGATGCATTAATGCAGTTAGACAAAGCATCACCGGCAGTAACAGCCAATTTTCCTTTGTACTTTGCTTTACACCTTACTGATTTTTTCGGTTTCCAGATGAATACAGAAAATGCAAAAGAAGGTGCTGTTTTTGATTTGCAGGAAGGAAGTTTCATCCAGCACTATCCGCAACATGTAAATTACCTGGAAGGTGAATCTGCACAACTCATCAGTGAATTATTGAAAGCCATGCAGCCAAATGAGCTTACTGAAATTCCAATGAATTATCTGCAACGCCGCAAACTGCTTGAAGCAATGGAAGTGTATTACATGTACCACATGCCTGAGTTTACAAAAATGAAAACCTTACAGGTATTGCAGCAGATCATGGAGCCATGATGAAGTGAATAATAGTTTATAGTTCTTACAAAATTCTTTTTGAACTACTGAAATCATTTGCAAGCAGCACTATACCCGGTTGCTTACCTTTTTCAAAACTTCCCAAATCGTTTTCCCATTGCAATGCGTTGGCGGCATTGATCGTAGCCATTTGCAATACCTGCTCAGTTGTTGCAGTAGTATGTTGCAGCAGCACCTGTATTTCTTTTGCAATACTCAATTGCCAGTTGCTGCTGTAACTGTCGGTGCCCAATACAAGTGTGCAATGATGTTGCTGAAACAAATGAACCGGCGGCAGTTTGTTTTCAATATACAGGTTAGCATTGGGGCATAAACAGTACACAAGTTGTAATCCATTGTTTGCAGCATAATCGTTTGCCCAAATAATATCTTCTTCCGGCATAAACGTATTATGCACAAGTAAAATGGTTTGGCCATTATTAAAATAGGGAAGATAAGAACGTATACTGCTTTTGCCTGTTACAGGAAATGGAGATGAGTCGATACCAAATATCCTGAACAGCTTTAAAAATTCGCCGTTACCTGTTTTATACAATTCATCTTCCGCAGCTGTTTCCTGGTTGTGTATGGAAATAATTTGTCCTTGCGTTGCATCATTGATCAGCTGAAATGTTTTTGTTGAAATGCTATACGGTGCATGTGGTACAAGTGAAGTACGGTGCGTCGTTTTTAATCGATTGGCCACTGCTTCGTATTGTTTTATATTCTCTTCAGCCTTTGCATCATAAAAACCAAGCACTTCTACAAAATTCTGCCAACGGATGCGGCTCCTGTTTTTTACAACTGCAGTATCGGCGGTATTACCAATATCACCCACGGCCACAATGCCGTTGCTGAACATTTCTTCTTCCGCTGCTTCAATCGCCGCATCAATCACTTCTTTTGCAAATCCACGCTTTGTAACAACGGAACACAGGAAATCAACTAAACCCGTATGTGGTGGAATAACATTTTTCAGATGGCTTAATTCCAGATGACAATGTGCATTGATCAACCCTGGCGATAAAACTCCTTCGAGCAACTGCACATCCTCACCGGCATCGGCTGTTTGTACAATGTCTTGCACCGTGCCGCTTTCATCGGTGATCAATACTTCGTCATCGGTGCGGAGCCGGTACCCATCAAACAATTGCCCAGCCTTGAATTTCCTGTATTGCATGCATTAATTCATTTAAATTTGCCGCTCAAATTTAAGGTGAAACAATTCCCTTTCAGAAGTACGATCATTTATGCTGGATAAATTAGAAGCAATACAGGCAAGGTTTGATGAAGTGGGTGTGGCATTGACCAATCCCGAAATTGTTGCCAACAACAAACAGTTTTCGGCGTTGAGTAAGGAATACCGCAGTCTTGAAAAAGTGGTGCAGGCCCGTAAGGAATATCTTGGGGTGCTGAACGATGTACAAGGCTATAAAGAAGCACTGAATGGCAATGATGAAGAGTTGCGTGAAATGGCGAAGGAAGAACTGCCTTCACTTGAAGAAAAAAAAGATGAATTAGAAAAGCATATCCGCCAATTGTTGATACCAAAAGATCCGCAGGATGATAAAAATGCCATCCTTGAAATTCGTGCAGGTACCGGTGGCGATGAAGCCAGTTTGTTTGCAGGCGATCTGTTACGTATGTACATTAAATATTGCGAACGCAGGGGCTGGAAAACTGCTGTACTCAGCGAAAACGAAGGAACTGTTGGTGGTTATAAGGAAGTGCAGCTTGAGGTTACAGGTGATGATGTGTACGGTATTTTGAAATTTGAAAGTGGTGTGCATCGTGTACAACGTGTACCTGCTACAGAAACCAGCGGCCGTGTACATACCAGTGCCGCAACCGTTGCCGTTATGCCGGAAGCAGAGGAAATCGATTTTGAGTTAAGAGAAAGTGATGTAAAGATGGAAACTGCCCGTAGTGGCGGCGCCGGTGGACAAAACGTAAATAAGGTTGAAACCAAAGTAATGCTTACCCATGTTCCAACAGGAACAGTGGTTATTTGCCAAACCGAACGTACACAGCTGGCCAACCGTGAAAAAGCCATGCAGATGCTGCGTACCCGTTTGTACGAAGAACAGGTGCGGAAACAGGAAGAAGAAATTGCCCGGCAGCGTAAGAGCTTGGTAAGTACCGGCGACAGAAGTGCCAAGATCAGAACATATAATTTCCCGCAAGGCCGTGTAACGGATCATCGTATTGGCCTTACATTATATAATCTTGATGCAGTGCTTAACGGTGAAATTGAAGAACTGATTGATGCACTGCAGTTTGCAGAAAATGCGGAAAAACTAACCCTGCAGTAATAGGAAACCCTAAAGGGGTATCAATCTCACACTACATTTCATTCATGCTTTATCCGATAATGCGGATGAAGAACATGATGTTTCTTTACACTGTGTCTGGTAAAGCAGTTCAATTGAACGTTTCATGCAGTAATAAAGAAGAAAGCATTCGCAGAAGACATAATGTGCGCTGTTTTGGCCAGATACAAAACAAAAAACCATTTCCGGCATTTTATTTTCTTTCAGGTAGCCAGCTTCTGTCAGCTTAGGAACAGCTAAAGGGAGAAATGAAATAAAGGAAACAAATTAAAATCCAATAAATCCAGTAACTATGAAAAGGGTACTTTTCTATGCGATGCTGCTTACGCTTGCAGCTGCTTGTCAAAAAAGCGACAATCTTCAACCCGAAACAACAGTTGAATTTCAACAACCATCCAAGGTCAAGCCAGAGGCCTGCGATTTTCTGAAAGGAAATTATAATGTAATCAGCCGTGGACAATTGTTCGAAAATAATTTTACCGCACGAGGAAGAGACCGTGATAAAGATGGTGTAGTTGATGCAGTAGATAATTGCCCAACAACTTACAATCCTGATCAGCTCGATTCAAATAAAGATGGCATTGGCGATGCCTGCGATACAAAGACCATCACAACAAACCCTACAACACCCGTTTCCACTTCTTCATGGGTAATTTTTCTTGATTTTGATGGCCAAACGGTAAGCACTCCATATTGGAATGGTGGTAATAGTTTTTACTGCACACCTTCAGGTTTTTCTGCAACAGAAATTGCAAACATATTAGCTGAAGTAAAGAACGACTATGCTGTTTTCCCAACAATTACTGTAACTACAGATTCAACTGTATACTTTTCTGCAAACAGTGCCAAACGTCAGCGTGTGATCATAACAGAAAACCATTCCTGGTATGGTGCTGCAGGTGGTGTGGCTTATGTAAACAGCATTGGTTGGGGAATGGACGTGCCTGCTTTTGTGTTTTCAAAAGCACTTGGTTACAACCAGAAATATAATTGGGAAGCAACATCGCATGAAGCAGGACATACACTGGGGTTAAACCACCAGACAAAGTATGATGCTAATTGCAATTTCGTGGCCGATTATAATCCCGGTGGTAATGGTGAAGCACCAATCATGGGTGTATCTTATTATCAGCCTGTGGGCAAATGGTGGGTTGGTACTTCCTATTCAGGCTGTAACACAATGCAGGATGATGCAAGGATCATCGCCAATAAAGTTCGATAATTAGTTTGTTGTTTCTTATATAACAGCCCGGAGATGATCCGGGCTTTTTTTCTTTTCAAACACGAAATACAACAAAGAAATCATTGCATTCACTTGCATTCGAAATTCTTTTCATGTAATTTGATTGTCCATCTAAAAAAAAGACAACTATGTTAGATCAACTATTCAATTTAGTAAAGGAACAAGCAGGTCCATCCATTATTGACAATCCTGATATTCCAAATGAGCGTAATGATGAAGCAGTGGCAGATGTAACTAATAATATTGCGGGTGGGTTACAACAGGCACTTGCTGCCGGACAGTTTAATGATGTGCTTAGTTTATTGGGCGGCCGTGGTGGCGATATTCAAAATAACCCATTAGCCGGCCAGTTGTCGGGTAATGCCGTTCAATCGCTTATGGAAAAGTTTAACCTCAACCAGGGACAGGCCGGAAATGTGGTTAACAATTTACTGCCGGGTGTATTAAATAAGTTTATTTCAAGAACCAATGACCCTTCGGATAATGGGTTTGACCTGCAAGGAATTTTCAGCCAACTCACTGGTGGTCGTACAAACGGTCTTGACCTGCAGGGAATACTTGGCAGGTTTTCACAAGGTGGGTTAGATCGAGATGGTGACGGTGATACTGATTTGAATGATATCATCAGCATGGTAAAAGGAGGAGCAACGGAACAACAGCAACAGGGCGGCGGCGGAATGATGGACTTGGTAAAAGGGTTATTCGGTCGCTAAACAATTGCTTTATAGATGTTTAAGATCTGTAAAGAGCATGCAGTTTTTCAATTGGCATGGTTTTAGAAATAGTAGAGTAAAGACAGTAAAAATGCTTTTAGGTTTTTTTAACACACATAAAACAAACTTTGGAATGCATTTAGCGTCTTAAATATGAAAGTTCTTAAAAGCAGTCAATTTTCTCATAAGCAGTTAGTTTTGGTTAACGGTCCCGGTTTCTACCGGGACCAGTTTTAAAAAACTAAAACGTTCAGGAAATATTAACAAGTAGGTGACAGTTTGGAGAGAGGGATTGACCGAACTTTGTGTAACAAATTTGAATTTAAATTTTTCTCATAAGCAGTTAGTTTTGGTTTCGGCCCCGGTTTCTACCGGGGCTTTCTTTTTTCCAGAACTAATACAATAAAAGCTGCTGCAGCGCCCGCAGTATCAGCAACCATATCCCATACATCAAAATCACGGCCCACCCAATCCTGCACATATTCCATTACAATACCATAAAAGGTAGAAGCAATGGTGATGATTACAAGGTTACGCTTTAGCTTTTGCCATTCTGTAATGGTTGTTTTCAGGTAATACCCCCAGAGGTATACCAACAATCCAAACAGTAAAAAATGAGTGACTTTGTCTAACCCCGATACTTCAATCTGTTTTTCTTTATTGAGCGAAACAGGAGGCATCACCAGCAATAAAAAAATAATGACCGACCAAATGATGGCCGGCCATTTTGTAGTAAGGTATTGTTGAAGTTTTTCTTTCATTAAGCTACCAGTGCAGCATACGCAGCAGCATCCATTAATGCATCAACATCAGCAGGATTGTTTACGGTTACTTTCACCATCCAGCCCGCACCATACGGATCGTTGTTTACCGATTCAGGACTATCGTTCAATGCACTGTTTACTTCACTAATTGTACCGGCAACAGGTAAAAACAAATCACTTACAGTTTTTACAGCTTCCACTGTGCCAAAAACTTCTTCTGCATTCAGGGCTTTGCCAACTGTATTGATATCAACATAAACAATGTCGCCCAATTCACGCTGTGCAAAATCAGTAATGCCAATTGTTGCAATATTGCCTTCAAGGCTTATCCATTCGTGGTCTTTGGTGTAGCGGAGATTCTCAGGAAAATTCATGTGTAGTTGTTTTTAAACGCTGCTAAATTGATAGTTTTCCAGCAATCAGAAAAATAAAAATTTCCTCTTCAGTTTCATTTTAATAATACGGATATCTTCTTTCGGCCGGTCATATTGGTCACGCTCTGCCTGCGCAATCGTATCCACAACTTCCATTCCTTTCACTACCTCACCAAATACAGTATAATTCTGATCAAGATGCGGTGTTCCGCCAATTGTTTTATAGGCAGCCCGGTGATGAGGTGGCAGTTTTCGTCCACCCAATCGCTTTTCTTCAATATCGTTCAGTGAACTATCACTGTGTATTTTCCCCTGCACAATATAAAAATGACTGCCGCTGCTTGCTTTTTCCGGGTTGTTATCCCTTGCTGCAGCTAACACCCCTCGTTTATGAAAGAGAGAAGTATCGAATTCTGCCGGGATCTTGTTGCTTAAACCGCCACTGCCATATCGCTTACCGGGAACAGCATGTTTTGTGGAGTCATCACCAGCCTGTATCATAAACTGTTTGATGACACGGTGAAAAAGAATGCCATTATAGTAGCGTTGTTTTACCAGCTTCACAAAATTGTCACGGTGCTTGGGCGTTTTATCACTGAGTTTTACAACAATTGTTCCCTTGCTGGTAATGATCTTTACTTTTCGGTTGCGGGCATCTGTTGTATGCACAAAGCAGCTGAAAAGGAAAAGCAGTAAAACAGCTTTCATATTACAATCCGGTTTGTTCAAAGTAAAGCAACACGTGGTCTTTGATGAAGTTTTCCTGCTCAGGCATGCTCATACTGGGCATTGCTTTCAGTTGTTTGAAGTGAGGCCACCCATCTTTATCAAAGTAGTCAAATTCAAAATAACCACTTTGCGAAAGGAGTGAACAAACAGCCACATGCATCAGATCCTGCTTCTGCTCCTTGGTGTATTTATCTCTTAATTCACCAAACTCCTGTACACCTATCAAAAAAAGAATAGCTTCCAGATCAGGCTTTTTTCCAAAACGCTGTACCAGTTTCTGTTCAAGGTTCATCCATCTTACAAAAATATCATTCGCTGCATCCATAGCTGCAAAGATAGCAGATGATGGTAGTAAGAAATCGCAGGTAAAAACACGAGTGGTTGAGAATGATTACTATCTGAAGTGTTTATGGCAATTCCGGCCTTCTTTTTGCGTAGGAGAAATGTTTTCAGGTACAGCCGTTTATAAAATGTTTTTCTACGAAGCGAACGGTATTGTATTTTCATCACCAAAACAGAGTTTACATGTTAAAAACCGCAGAAGACATTAAGATCCTGAATGATAAGATTCAATATGCCGGCAGTTTTCTCGACAGGCTGCGTGCAGAAGTTGGAAAAGTGTTAGTGGGGCAGCAATATATGGTTGATCGTTTATTGGTGGGTTTGCTGGGCAACGGTCATATATTACTGGAAGGTGTGCCGGGTCTTGCAAAAACGCTCACTATCAAATCACTTTCGCAGGCTATCAATGCCAAATTCAGCCGCATACAGTTTACGCCCGATATGTTACCGGCCGATGTAATTGGTACTATGATCTACAACCAACAGCGGAACGAATTTTTTGTACGCCGTGGGCCCATCTTTGCCAATTTTGTGTTGGCCGATGAAATTAACCGTGCTCCGGCAAAAGTGCAGAGTGCTTTGCTGGAAGCAATGCAGGAGCGCCAGGTAACCATTGGCGAAAACACACATAAGCTGGAAGAGCCATTTCTTGTACTTGCTACACAAAACCCGCTTGAACAGGAGGGTACTTATCCATTACCGGAGGCACAGCAGGATCGTTTTATGCTGAAGGTGGTGATCGATTATCCAAAGAAAGAAGAAGAACAACTCATCATTCGTCAAAATACACAACAGGTCGCTTCACCAGTTATTAATCCTGTTGTATCAATGCGTGAGGTTACAGAAGCACGTGATCTTGCACGCACCATTTACATGGATGAAAAAATTGAAAACTATATTCTTGATATTGTATTTGCCACACGCAAACCCGAGCAAGTTGGGTTAAGCAATATCAAATCAATGATCTCGTATGGTGGTTCGCCACGTGCATCTATCAATATGGCACTGGCATCTAAATCCGTTGCGTTTCTTAACAAGCGTGGTTATGTTTTACCGGAAGATGTTCGCACCATTGCAGCCGATGTTCTGCGCCATCGTATTGGACTTACCTACGAAGCAGAGGCAGAGAATGTTTCTGTTGAAGAAATCATTACACAAGTGCTGAATGCAGTAAAAGTGCCGTAACTCTTAACCCAAAACGCACAACGGTTTTGTTAACTACCGAAGAAATATTAAAGAAAGTAAGGGCACTTGAAATTAAAAGCAAGCGGCTGACGAATCACATGTTCACGGGTGAATATCATTCGGCTTTTAAGGGGCAGGGTATGAGTTATAAGGAGGTACGTGAGTACCAGCCAGGAGATGATATTCGTTTTATTGACTGGAATGTAAGTGCACGCTATGCACACCCTTACAGCAAAGTGTTTGAAGAAGAGCGTGAACAAAGTGTTTTCCTCCTGATCGATAACAGTGCCAGCATCAGTTTTGGTACACATCTGCAACGTAAGAAAGACCTGGTAACTGAATTAGCAGCAGTGCTTGCTTTTTCTGCAGTAAATAATAATGACAAAGTAGGTGCTATTTTATTTGGCGATAAAGTGCAGCGTTTTATTGCGCCAAAAAAAGCCAGGCAACATACACTTTATATTGTACGTGAAATGCTGGGGAATGATGCTGCCTCAAAACAAACAAATTACATTGATGCTTTTCGCATGTTCAATAATGTGTGCAGGAGAAAAAGTATTTGTTTTCTTATCAGCGATTTTTT
Organism: uncultured Lacibacter sp.; assembly: GCF_946479605.1. Next base: position 4,890 of record NZ_CAMLGT010000072.1, on the reverse strand, counting down.
AGGAAAAGGATATGAAGAAGCATTGCGTGTTGCCTGTAAAAAGCATGATGTGATCGGGATTAAAATTTATGACCAGCTTGATATGCGTTTGCCCGAAGCTGGTTTACTGCAGGTAGCAGATGCTGAAACAGGTGAGCAGCGCTGGATCGATTCATCAAACGCAGCTGTTCGGTTTGAATACGAAAAAGATTTTCATAAGCATAACGATCATGTGAAAGATGTATTCCGCAGAGCGGGAGCTGATCTGTTGCATATGCGGGCAGGTGATGATTATGTAAAAGTGTTACAGAAATTTTTCATTAACAGGATCAGATGATCAGAAAGGAACTATTCATTGCAGTTGGTTTATTGGTGATGGGTTTGTTTACTGCAGCTCAGGTAACTCCTGTTGTAACAGCTTCAAAAGAAAAAATATTGATTGGCGAGCCTGTAAAGCTGAGGTTTGAATTAAAAGCCATCAGTCGCAACGCTTCTATTCAATGGAAATTTCCTGACAGCATTCCCCATTTTGAATACGTAAAGTTTGATACTACTGATCTGTTGAAACGTGAGATCACCATCACCAGTTTTGACAGCGGTTTATGGTCTGTTGGAAATATAACGGCTGTTATCCCATCCAATGTAAATGACAAGGAACAACTGGTAACATTTCCTGTAAAAGAGATATCGGTGGAGTATGATACATCAGGCAATCAATTGCTCAACGATGTAAAACCCATTATTGAAGTAAACGGCGGCGAGCTGTGGATAGGGTTAGCAGTTTTAGCTGCAGCCATCATCAGTTTACTACTACTCATCATCCTGTTTAGGAAATGGAAGAAAGGAAAAGCGGCAGTGGTGATTGAGGAATCGGGAAAAACAGCGTTGGATGATTTTCTTTTAACCACAAAACGATTAAAAGAAGAAGATTGGGATACGCAGTTGAGCCAGAAAAAGAATTTTGCCGATCTGTCGTACGCTGTTAAGCGTTATTACGAACGCAAGCTGCATCAGCCATTCACCAGGCTCACAACAGATGAACTGGCCATGCAATTGAAGCCATATGTGTTAAATGAAACACTTATCAGCATCATTCAATCGCTACGGCTGGGTGATGCCGTGAAGTTTGCAAAATTTGCAGCAATCAAGGATGAGTGCCTGCAAACAATTGAAACAATGGAAGCAACCATTAAACAATCAGAAAAAGAATTAAAGCCCGATGCTTAACGAGTGGTATCAACATATTGTCTTTGCATATCCTTTTTTATTATGGCTGCTGTTGTTGTTACCACTGCTGATTGTCTGGTACATCATCAGCAACAAAAGATCATCTTCATCAGTTACTGTTTCCACACTCAGCATCTACCGTAAAACAGGCAGTTCAAAAAACCTGTTGCGGCATCTGCCTTTTGCCATTCGCCTGCTTGTGCTTGCATTGATCATTGTGGCTATTGCCAGGCCGCAAACACGCAGCAGTGAAGAACGGGTGGAAGGCGAGGGAATCGATATTATTCTGTGTATGGATGTGAGCGGAAGTATGCTGGCGGAAGATTTTAGTCCCAACCGGCTTGAAGCAATGAAAAAGGTTGCCAGTGATTTTGTGGATGCAAGAAAAACAGACCGTATTGGGTTGGTGATCTTTTCCGGTGAATCGTTTACACAATGTCCACCAACAACAGATTACGCCGCATTAAAAAGCCAGATCTATGCTGTGCGTAGCGGTATTCTGCAGGATGGAACTGCTATTGGATCGGGGTTAGCTACAAGTGTGGAGCGTTTAAAGACCAGTGAATCAAAAAGTAAAGTGGTGGTGCTTTTAACGGATGGAGAGAATAACGGTGGTTTGATACCACCAAGCACCGCAAAAGAAATTGCAAAAGCTTACCAGGTAAAAGTTTATACCATTGGTATGGGTACAGAAGGTTTTGCTGCGCTGCCGCAACAAACAACCGGTGGTGTTGTACGTACCATGGAAAAAGTAAATATTGATGAAAAGCTCCTGCGGGAAATTGCCAACGAAACCGGTGGCAACTATTTCCGGGCAAAGGATAATGAAAGTTTAAGTAAGATATACTCCGATATTGATCAACTGGAAAAATCAAAGATCGAAACAAGCAGCTTCTCCCGCTACAAGGAAAAATTTTATCCGCTGGCCATTGCAGCAGTGGTGCTGTTATTAATAGAAGCCTGGCTGCGTTATAAAGTGTTGCGGAAGTTTCCGTGATTTGCTTTTGTACTCTTTGGTGCCCTTGGGTCTTAGTGGCAAAACCTGTTTCTTTGCATTACAATGAACGCCATCATTTATAAATCAACCGGTAGCTGGTATGTTGCCAAAACAGAGGAAGGAAAAACTGTGCAGGCACGTATCAAAGGGAAATTTAAAATTGATGGTATTACCTCTACCAATCCCATTGCTGTGGGCGATGAAGTGGAGATGATGCTGGACAACGATGTTGAGCAAACATGGATTATTTCTGGTATCAGCGACAGGCGTAACTATATTAACCGGCAAAGCCCGCATAACAAACACCAGCACCATATCATCGCTTCCAATTTAGATCAGAGTTTGTTATTTGCTACGTTGAAAGAGCCACGAACTTCACAAGGCTTTATTGATCGTTTTCTCATTGCATCCGAAGCATATCATATTCCCAGCATTATCGTGTTCAACAAAGCGGATGTGTACAGGAAAAAGGAAATGGAACAGTTTGAAGAGTGGCGTGATATGTACGAAGCTATCGGTTACAAAGTGTTTCTTATTTCCATGGAAAAGAAGGAAGGTATAGACGAAGTAAAGGATTTGCTGAAAAACAAAACCACTTTGTTAAGTGGTCATTCGGGTGTGGGAAAATCAACATTTATCAATTACCTGATGCCCGATCTTGATTTGCGGACAGAAGAAGTGAGTGGCTGGAGTGGGAAGGGGATGCATACCACCACCTTTGCCGAAATGTTTGATCTGCCCGGAGGCGGAAGAATTATTGATACACCTGGCGTCAAAGAATTTGGATTATTCGATATTAACCGGCAGGAGCTTTCGCACTATTTTCCTGAAATGCGTGAGTTGATCAACGATTGCCAGTTCAATAATTGTCTTCACCTGGAAGAGCCAGGCTGTGCTGTAAAAGCAGCTGTCGCCAAAGAGCAGGTTCATCCTTTACGTTACATCAGCTATTGCGGAATACTGGCAACCATCGAAACAAAAAAAAACTATTAAGCCGCAGTTCTGCTTCTTAATAGTTTTGTTGTATATACTGATGGCTACTTGACAGTTACATTTCACCGGGATCTGCATCTTTCAATGCATCAACCAGTTCAGCAATGGCTGCATTTTCAAAATGCTCACTCTTTTCTTCCAGTGATGGAAAAACAGAAATACCATTGAAAATATTGAAGCTGAGGGTAAGTGCTGTTCCCTTATAAATAAAGTCCCAGTACAGAGCTTCAAAATCATCAAGCTTTTTCGTGAAGGAGATCTTTAACTTGTCGGCAAGGACATCTGCCCAGCGATGAAATTTTTCGTAGCTGGCATCATCATCAAGAACTGCTTCATTATATCCCACATGGTTGCGTAATGTTGGATTCATAGCGGTAATTTTTTGGTGTTATGAAATCGGGTTAGTTGTCTGTTATCGTTTAGCTGTTAAATCGTTTCGCTTTTTTTATTTTTTCGCCACCAAGCAGCCGCTCTGCTCCCACATTCTTCCCATTGGTTGGACATCCTTCCTTGGGTGTTCGTTTAAACACATTGCAACTTGTAATAAAAGACAGTAATATTACCACGAGTGCTGCTTTGGTTATTTGTTTCATACGATTAATTATGTTTAACATTTGGATAAAGGCAATGTTCGTACCGGAATCATTTGTTTTCTGTTAACGCATCTTTAAACCATCCGGAATATTTAATATAATTATTGGCAATACGGTTGATCTCTCCATTAATCAGTTCCTGGCTGATGTCTTTTACTTTTTTTGCTGGCACACCCGCATAAATACTTCCTGCTTCCACCACTGTTCCTTCCAGTACTACTGCGCCGGCTGCAATAATGGAATTGCTGTTAACAACGGCATTGTCCATTACTATGGCGCCCATTCCTATCAGTACATTGTCATGTACCGTGCAGCCGTGAACAAGAGCGTTATGACCAATACTCACATTGTTACCAATAATGGTTTTGGTTTTTTGGTAAGTGGCATGCAACACTGCTCCATCCTGCACATTTACTTTATTTCCAAGCCGTATGCTGTTAACATCGCCCCGCACCACAGCATTGAACCACACACTGCATTCATCGCCCATTACAACATCGCCAACAATAGTTGCATTAGGAGCAATAAAGCAATCGTTACCAAACTGAGGGAATACGCCTTCTACAGGGAGAATTACGGGCATCGGAATGTGAGTTTAATCTGTTGTAAATTTCGCATTGTTTTTTGAGGCTACATAATGTTTGCCCTGTTTTTTCAAGTAATTATCCGTTTTGGTAAGTCTACTGCCTGAAAAAGCCCGATTTATTTCCTCCTTTAAACAACATACGCAACCACAGAGCCACCGGTTTCGTTACCGGTAATTTTGAGGCCAAGAAACTATTTCCCGACATTTGCATCCATTCTCAACTATGAATCAACGGCAACTTTTTCTTCAACACGTAGCACAAACATCTTCCGCACCTTTGGCACTTGAAATGGTAAAGGCAGAAGGCTGCCGCATGTGGGATGCGCAGGGTAAGGAATATATTGATCTGATAGCCGGCATCAGCGTTTGTAACGTAGGCCATCGCCATCCCAAAGTGATAAAAGCAATTCATGAGCAACTGGATCAGTATATGCACCTCATTGTTTATGGCGAGTTTGTTGAAAGTCCACAGGTGCAATACGCCAAACTGCTTGCCGATCATTTACCTGCTTCGC
>NZ_CAMLGT010000071.1 GCF_946479605.1 uncultured Lacibacter sp. | reverse complement strand
AACAAGCCGGGAACTCCCACCCCATTGAAGCTGCAATCAAATTCGATGATGGTATCGCATGAAGGTGAAGCAGAAACCATTGTTGGAGTTGATTTGTTTATTGAAAGTGATGAACAGCCAACTGCCATTGCAGAAAAATGTCAGCGTCATGCAGGTGTGAAGTTTAAACTGGTAAACATCAGCAACCGTGGCACACAAGTATGGCCAACAGGTTCTGTTTACACCAACCTGGTAAACCAATACAATGTACGTTTTGAAAGCATTGAAGATTATCCCCTGAATCAAACGGATGTTATTGGATTGTATGTAAGCATGAGCGGCAACTTCAAGATCTGTTCTTTTGAATTGCTGAATATGTGGGGCGATAAAAAAGCCTATAGTTTGGCGCAGGGACAATAAACAGTTCCAACAATATAAAAAGAGAAGGCTGCATTTTATTGCAGCCTTCTCTTTTTATACCAGGATGAACAGGTCAGTTATTTGCCGCACCAGCATCAATCCAGCAAATGATGGAATTCTTTTGCGCTGTGGTTAATGTACCACTCTTTGGCATTGCTCCACTTAACACCGCAGCACGTATTTGTGTTTTAGCAGCATTTATCTCAGCATAGGTTGTTAATTGTCCGGGGCCGTTACCTGAGCCAGCTGCATGACAGGAAGGTATTGCGCAGGATGATGAAATGATGGGCGCAACATTTGCACTGAATTGTATAGCAGCACCTGAACAGTTAGGCGTATAGGATGACCCTCCGCCTCCACCACCATTTCCTCCGCCAGTATTTGTACCACCTGATTTTTTACAGGAATAGATAAATGCACAAGAGAGCACAATGAAAAAAGTTACCACCCATTTCATACAAAAAAATTTAAAGTTATAAAGGCTACACAGGAAGTAACGCAATAATCAATAAGATGGTTGCCTCCTCTGCAACTTTAAACAGCAGCGAAGTAAAAACCGGAAGCAATTATTATTTATTTATTAAGTATGTTGCGACAATTACTTAACAGGTAACAGATCGTAAATTTTCAGATGAGCAAAAAAGAAGTAAGTACAGCATCCACACAAAGCAAACAACATTTTATGGTACTTGATGGTTTGCGTGGTATTGCAGCCATTGTAGTAGTTGTGTTTCATTTTATGGAATGGATCATTACCGACTTCACAAAGAATTTTATTGCACATGGGTTTCTTGCAGTTGATTTCTTTTTCTGCTTATCAGGATTTGTGATTGCGTATGCATACGATAAACGTATTGAATCCATTGGCATCAAATCGTTTTTTAAACTCAGGCTCATTCGTCTTCATCCATTGATCGTATTAGGGTCAATATTGGGCCTGCTTGGTTTTTTGTTTGATCCCTTTGCCAACGAAGCAGCACAGTTCAGCAGTGGTATCATCGCTTTGGTTTTTCTCAGTTCACTGTTTCTTACCCCACTCCCAATCATGCCCGACCGGGCATTTAACCTCTTTAATTTTAATGCACCTGCCTGGTCGTTGTTTTGGGAATATGTTGCCAATATTTTGTATGCACTCATCTTACGTAAACTCAGCCGAACCATATTGTTGTTGTTAACAGTACTTGCTGCTGCAGGTATTTGTACCATTTTATACCGCACAGGAAATTTATTGGGTGGCTGGAGTAAAGATAATTTTTGGGATGGAGGTATAAGAGTGGCTTATTCTTTTTTAGCAGGTATGCTTGTTTACCGTTCAAACTGGATCATTAAAAATAAACTTGGCTTTACCGGATTAGCAATCATGCTGCTTCCTGCATTCCTGATGCCGTTTGGCGAATGGAACTGGCTAACCGAATCATTTGCAGTGCTTATTTATTTTCCATTGATTGTTTCATTAGGTGCCGGTACACAATTATCAGAAAGAGTAAAAAGCATCTGTACACTTTCCGGCTCCATTTCTTATCCATTGTATATGACGCATTATGCATTCATGTGGATATTCGGCCACTATCTAACCACACAAAAACCCGGCACAACAGAATTAACAATTGTGGTTATTGCAGGTACAGTATTGCTGATTGTGTTCAGTTACCTGGTGATGAAATTCTATGATACACCTGTAAGAAAGTATTTACAGAGGCGATGGAATTAATGCAGCGTTTTACTTTGTGGCCTGCTGCAGTACATCCAGTATCTGCTGCGTATGTTTTTTGGTGAGCACACGTGTAATAATACCAATGATGATATTTTTTTCGTTGATGATGAAACTTGTGCGCACAAGTCCATCATAAATTTTTCCCATAAACTGCTTTTTGCCCCACACATCAAACGCATTGATCACTGCATGATCTTCATCGGCAATAAGCCGGTAAGGAAGAGCATATTTTGTTTCAAACTTCTTATGTTTCTCCACGCCATCTTCACTTACACCAATCAATTCAAAACCCATGTCTTTCAGCAATGAGAAATTATCACGCAGGTTACAGGCTTCCTGGGTACAGCTTTGCGTATCATCTTCCGGATAAAAAAAGATGATGAGCTTTTTACCTTTGTATTGTGCTGAAGAAATTTTCTTTCCATCCTGGTCCACACCATTAAAGGCAGGAGCAGCATCGCCCACCTTCAACCGGGTAACATAATTCTTAAACGGTTCCTTTTTAGCGGCTTTTTTTACTGCAGGTTTCGCAGCTTTTTTTGCTACCGACTTTTTAGCTACTTTCTTCTTTGTTGCCATACAATTCTTTGATCAGCCAATATTAATTTCTTGTAAATCCAATGATACGTTCAGTTGTATTACCGGCTTCATCTTCTACTATGATGCGTAATTCATGTTCACCCGGCGGACAATGCTCATCAACTTTATACCGGAACACAGGACCAAGACCACTAAACATCAACCAGCCGCCATCAAGCTCCGCACGGAAGCTGCGTACTTTTTTATTGTCTTTTGTTGTAACGGTGATGGTGCTGTTTGCATTCAGCAATCCTCCATCTGTTACACCCGCTACTGTTAGCGTTGGCGGCACATCATCTACTTCCAGCCACAACTCGCCAAACTCACGAAACTTTGCTTCGTACCAACCGCCTTTTACAGGAACAGCTCTTTCAATGATTGTTTTCCCTCTTGCTGTTTTGATCATGACCACACGGTTGGAAAGGTTTGCCGGAATAGCTTTTGTTGGTTTAATGCGGTAGATCATGGAATCGTGCACCGGAAGAACCGCTGTATGCATCACATGAATATTGGAGTAAGCTGTTGCACTTGTTTTATAGTTGTATACAAAACGGAAACCATCATAAAAACTTTTTTCACTGCTTACCAATTGCACATCGTCCCGTTCAAAAATATTGATCTGGTTAGGCAACAAATAACGACTGTCTTTTTGCACATTGACACCAGGTGCCACCCATGCCGAACGTTTCAGGTTAAACTTTACCGTGGAAGCATTGCCATTTGCATCCTTCACCACAATTTTTATTTCGTGTGTTGCTGTATCATTTAAATGCAGCAGACCATCATCTTTTTTATAATAAATCGGTAATCGATCCCCGGGCAATGGCGATAAATGCTGGTAGTAAGATCCTCCGTTTGCTTTAATACGGTAATCAATATGTGCATTGAGGTAACGTGTCTGCAAATAATCGATCCCATCTATACGAAAGCCACTGATCGGTTCTTCATCCATATACACAACTGCTTCAAAAATTCCATTGCTGTTGGGCACACCTGTTACACGATCGGTTGCCACAATTGCAAAACTCACTGCAGAACTATTGACTGTAATAGTGCCGCCTGCAACAGAATAACCACCTGCTGCTTTTGTTAAGCTCATTGTTCTTGGCGTTTGTTCATACGTACTTTTTGTACGGTCATATACCGCCAGTTTTGAAATATCCGGCGGCGTAACATCATACACTTTATGAAAAAGCAATGCATTTAAGCAGGCATCATCATCTGTACGACGAATTTCATAATGCACATGTGGGCCTGCTGATGCACCTGTGTTGCCGCTGTATGCAAGGAACTGCCCCTTCTTTACAGGAAACTGATTCTTTTCAAATTCCACATCTCCTTTCCAGCTTTCTTTTGCATACTGGCCTTCCTTCATGGCTTCCAGCACCTGTGTGGGGAAAGTATTCATGTGGCAATACAACGTAGTATAACCATTTGGATGGCTTACATAAATGGCATTGCCAAAACCGTTCGGATCAACTTTCACTTTTGAAATCCATCCATCGGCCGGTACAATTACCCGATGATTTTCCCTGCGTTCAGTAAACAGATCGAGCCCCATGTGAAAATGGTTCGGGCGCATTTCACCAAAATTTGCATTCAGCTTCAACGGTATTTCCAATGGATAGCGGAAATAATTCGTTGGATAATTTTGCTCGGGAAATAACTGAGCGGATGCTGAATAAAACAAGAAGAAAGAAAACCAACAACCAAGAACATGTTTTACCATACGGCAAAAATAAGGAACAGGATAGATTGACTGCCGATGAATATGTTAATACGCAACTATAAGAAACCATCCATCAAATTCTTTTTATCCGTTTTGTTTAACCGCTAACTTTAGCGTTCACAACAACTGTAGTATGAAGAAAATTTATCTGTCGGTGCTGATGGCTCTCGGTCTCAGCATACATGCATTTGCACAAACGCCCACCTGGCTGCGTTATCCTTCAATTTCACCCGATGGTAAAACCATCGTTTTTACTTACAAAGGCGACCTGTACAAAGTAGCTGCAACAGGCGGCACCGCCACTGCCCTTACACTGCACGAAGCACATGACTTTATGCCTGTGTGGAGTAAAGATGGAAAAAGCATTGCCTTTGCCAGCGACCGTTATGGCAACTTTGATGTATTTGTGATTCCTGTAGAAGGCGGCGAAGCAAAACGCCTCACTTATCATTCAGGTGCAGAATATCCTTACAGCTTTACCAACGATAACAAATCGGTTGTGTTTGGTGCTGCACGTATGGATCTGCCAGGCAACCGCCAGTTTCCTGCCGGGTACATGCCTGAGTTATACAGCGTATCTATTAATGGCGGAAGAGTGAACCAACTCTTTACCACTCCTGCTGAGGACATCAAGTTCAGCAAGGATGGCAGCAAGATCATTTATCAAAACAAAGTAGGCGGCGAAAATATCTGGCGCAAACATCACACCTCATCTGTAACAAGAGATATTGTGCTGTATGATTTCAAAAGCAATACACACAAACAGATCACTTCCTTTAATGGAGAAGACAGAACACCAGTTTTTACACCTGATGAAAGTGGTTTTTATTACCTGAGCGAAGAAAGCGGATCATTCAACATTCACAAGATGAATGTGGGTGGGGGTAAATCAGAAAAACTTACTTCTTACAAAAAACATCCGGTACGTTTCCTCAGCAGCAGTAATGATGGTTTGCTTTGCTACAGCTACGATGGCGGATTGTACACAATGAAACCAGGTTCATCTGCACAAAAAGTAAGCGTTACTATTCTTGCTGATGCTCGCAGCAACCGTGAGCAGGTGTTTCGTGTGAGCAGCGGCGGTGGCATGAGTCTTGCTCCTAACGGAAAAGAAATTGCGTTTGTTTACCGTGGTGAAGTATTTGTTACCAGCGTGGAAGGCGGTGTTACAAAACGTATCACCAATACACCCGAAGCAGAAACTTCAGTTGGTTTTTCACCCGATGGTAAAAGTATTATCTATTGCAGTGAACGTGATGGCAAGTGGAGTATTTATGAAACAAGAATGGAACGTAAAGAAGAACCTTATTTCTATGCTTCCACTATTTTAAAAGAAACAGCCATTCTTGAAAATAAAAACACCAATACACAACCACTCTTTTCACCCGATGGTAAAGAGCTGGCGTATATTGAAAACCGTAACCTGCTTCGTATCTATAACCTGGCAAGCAAACAAACCCGTACTGTGTTAACAGGCGATCATTTATTTGCATGGACAGAAAATGATCAGTACTTCCAATGGAGCCCTGATGGCAAATGGTTGTTGTTTGATTATGCCATGCCCGGCAGTGCTGTTGGCGAAGTGGGTCTTGTAAGTGCTGATGGTAAGAAAGTAGTGAACCTGACACAAAGTGGGTTCAATGATTTCCGTCCCAAATGGATCAACGGTGGCAAAGCTATGTTGTGGTTCAGCAACAGGGATGGTTTACGTGGTGCAGCCATGGCAGGCGGCTCACAAGCCGATGCGTATGCGATGTTCTTTACACAGGATGCATTCGATCGTTTTAAACTGAGCAAAGAAGATGCTGCGTTACTGAAAGAAACTGAAGAGAACAAAGCAAAAGCCGATACATCGAAAAAGAAAACCCCTGCAAAAGATTCAGTCGTGATTGAATGGGATGGCTTGAGCGATCGTAAAACAAAACTCACCATTCATTCATCTGCAATGGGCGATGCATTGGTCAGCAAAGATGGCGAAACCTTATACTACCTTGCCCGTTTTGAACGTGGTCTTAACTTATGGACCACCAACCTGCGTACCCGTGAAACAAGAATGCTTGTTCCGCTGAATGCAGGTTTTGCAAGTATGGTATGGGACAAAGAGCAGAAAAGCATTTTCCTGAATACAGAAGGTGGCTTTATGAAACTTGATCCCAACAGTGGCAAGCAAGATCGTATCGGCATTAATGGTGAAATGATGGTGGATGGATTGAAAGAACGCCAATACCAGTTTGATCATGTATGGCGCAGAACAAAGAATACCTTCTACACGCAATCATTCCATGGTATTGACTGGGACAGTTACAAACCCGATTATGAAAAGCATTTGCCTGATATTGGTAACAACTATGAAATGGCTGAACTGCTGAGTGAATTACTTGGCGAGTTGAATGTGAGTCATAGCGGAGCTGCATTTGGCGGCAACTTTAATCCGAATGCTGATGCAACTGCTGCACTGGGTATTTTCTTCGATTACACACACAAAGGCAATGGTGTAAAAATTCTTGAAGTGATCAAAGATGGTCCGCTGGATAAAGCCGGTATGAATGTAAGAGCCGGAACAATCATTGAATCAATTGATGGCGAAACCATCACTCCCGATAAAGACCTTGCACAATACCTTAACCGCAAAGCAGGTAAAAATACATTGCTTGTATTAGTTGAAGGAAACACAAAACGTGAACTCATTATCAAGCCTGTTACACTTGGCGAAGAAAACCGTTTGCTTTATACACGTTGGGTAAAACGTAATGCAGATGAGGTAGATAAAATGAGTAACGGCACACTGGGTTATGTACATATTCCGGGAATGAACGATGGTGCTTTCCGTACTACGTATGAAGAGATCATGGGTAAGCATTTTCAGAAAAAAGCTATTGTGGTTGACACACGCAACAATGGTGGTGGTGATCTTGTAGCTGATCTTGCCATGTTCTTAAGTGGTAAGAAGTTTATGGATTACAGCACCGATACACGCAGCAATGGTTTTGAACCAAACTTCCGCTGGACAAAGCCAAGTATTTCACTGGCGAACGAAGGCAACTACAGCGATGGTCATTGCTATGCTTACATGGTAAAAGAAGTAGGTGTGGGTAAACTGGTGGGAATGCCTGTACCCGGCACCTGTTCATTTGCAGCATGGGAAGGTTTGATGGATACAGGTATCCGGTGGGGTGCACCTACTGTTGGTTGTAAAGACAGCAATGGCAAATATCTTGAAAATGCACAAACAGAGCCTGATGTAAAAGTGAAGAACGAAAATGAAAAAGTGAGCATGGGAACAGATCAGCAATTGGAAACAGCTGTGAAGGAATTGATGAAAGAAACGAAATAAGTACAAAGTAAAAATTACGAAGTACGAAACAACGCCACTGCAGCAATGCAGTGGCGTTGTTGTTTCTGTTATTGTACAACGGCATTTGCAGCAGCAATTTGGCAACTACTTTAAACAACAGACATCATCACATATTTATGGGGTATGCAACCTCTTACAACAGTTGTATTTTTACCGGATATTCCGTTTACAATAATGCAACATGACAAGTTTCAACTTTAAACAACAATGTTTTGTTTTACTTTTTGCTATTACTGCAGTTGCTGCTAAAGCACAACGGCTGGTAATGGCAACATATCAATATGCCGACAACAATCGCATTGCAAATATTCAACCATTGGCAGATCATATTGCTGCTAAAACAGGCCAGACTGTTGAGGTGAAAAGTTATCCAACTGTGCACCTGTTTATGGAGGCCATTCAAAACAATGAGGTGGACATTGCCCTGATTAACAGCTTTGGTTATTTTATGCTTGAGGCATCGCCTAAAAGGTATGCCATGAAACCATATGCTGTTTTACGAATAAACGAACATGCCAAGGATAATTATAAGACAGCTATTATCATTGATGCCCGCTTTAAAGCAGATACTTTACTGGATGTAAAACAACTGTCATCCAAACTGCATCTAATGCTGGTGAGCCCCGGTTCAACTTCAGGTAACCTTGTTCCCAGGTTAGCCTTTAACTCTGTGGGTTTGAGTAATCCTGAAACCAATTTTCAACAAGTGAGTTATGGAAAAAATCATAAGGCAGCAATTGACTCTGTTATTTTGGGCAAGGCAGATATTGCTGCAGTAGGAAGCACAGAATACTTCAACCTGCTAAAAGACAGCAGCCGGGCTAAGCAGATCAAATTACTATGGCTGTCGCCTGAAATTCCATTGGGACCTCTGCTGATTAACGACCGTGTACCAGCCTTGCTTCGCCAATCAATTATTACCGTACTGCTGGAACTGCATAAGGATAACCTGCCTGCATTAGAAGCTGTAAAAAAAGGCTGGAGTGAAGCGGCCCATGCCGATCAGTTTATTCTCTTAAGCAAAAATTATTACAAACCTTTTCAAAAACAGGCAGGAGATAAAAAAACAATGGCAAAAATCATAAAGCAGTTTGTAAACTAATCAGGCATTGGAACTGTTTACATAACCTGCCGGTATGAAGAGCAATAAGAAATAACAACGCCTCTGCAACAATGCAGTGGCGTTGTTGTTTCTATCAATCCAAAAACATAATATTGCGGCACAATCAACACTAATGCATCAAAGCTGTCTTAACTGCAACACCCACTATAAAGGACACTTCTGTAATAACTGCGGCCAAAAAGAAACACACCGATATACTGTAGGCCATGTATTTCATGAACTGGTGCATGTATTTACCCATGCCGATAAAGGCATTTTTTCCTTTGCCTGGAATATCATTAAAAAGCCCGGCATTGTTGCGCTTGATCTTGTAGAGGGCCGACGCAAACGTTATTTCAATTTGTTTCAATACCTGCTCATTATTGTTGGTGTCACCACATTCCTGGTTACACAAACCCACCTTATTGAAAGAACGCTTGTCACCATGAACAAGGGAACCGGTGCAGCACAAAGTTCTGAACTGGTGAAATTGCAACAGTCTGTAGCTGCGTTTCTGCAGAAATACAATAATATCTTTCAGTTGATCCTGATACCACTGTTTGCCTTCTTCTCCTGGTTGTTTATTGGCAGGGGTAAAAAAAGAAATTATGCAGAGAATATTGTCTTGCATGCTGCCAGCAGTGCACAAAGCAATACACTTGCCATTGTTACATCGTTGCTCATGATTGTGAGTACAACAGATACACATTTTGTGATCCTGTCGTTTGTATCGTTGTTTGTTATACTGTACACATTTACTATCAGCTACCGGCAGTTCTTTCAGCTTTCCTGGATGAAGTCTATCCTGTTTGCTATTGCAGTACTGGCCTGTTCATACATCATTCAAACATTAACAACTGCTGTTTCAGTAGTGATCTACTTCCTGCTGAACAGGTAAATTCAGCATTCGTGTGTATATTTAAGCAAACGCTTAACTACTGCACATGAAACGTAGAGATTTTCTCCGCAACAGTACATTGGCCGGGGCAACAACATTGGTTGCTGCTGCCTGCAATCCATCAACCAACAAAACCTCATCAGCAGAAACAACCGAAACAACAACGGACGATTTTGTGTTGAATGAATTAACCATTGATGAGTTACAGGAAAAAATGAAGACAGGCGATTATACATCGCAACAGATCACACAACTCTACCTCGACAGAATCAACGCCATTGATAAAAACGGACACAAACTAAATTCAGTCATTGAATTGAATCCTGATGCTATTGCCATTGCCAAACAAATGGATGATGAACGAAAAGCAGGCAAGCTGCGTGGTGCATTGCACGGCATTCCCATTCTCATCAAAGACAATATTGATACGGCAGACAAGATGATGACCACTGCCGGATCGCTTGCACTCAATGGGCATATTGCAAAAGCCGATGCATTTATTGTAACAAAACTTCGTGAAGCAGGAGCTGTGCTGCTGGGTAAAACCAATTTATCGGAGTGGGCAAATTTCCGTTCATCCAATTCCTGTTCGGGTTGGAGCAGCCGTGGCGGACAAACTAAAATGCCTTATGTACTCGATCATAACCCCTGCGGATCAAGTTCGGGATCAGGTGTGGCCGTATCAGCAAATCTTTGCAGTGTGGCTGTTGGTACAGAAACAGATGGCTCGGTTACCTGTCCGGCATCGGTTAACGGAACAGTGGGTATTAAACCAACTGTTGGCTTGTTAAGCCGCAGTGGTATTATTCCCATTTCTGCAACGCAGGATACTGCAGGCCCACTTGCACGCACAGTAAAAGATGCAGCTGTTTTACTGGCAGCTATGACGGGTGTTGATGTTAACGATGCTGTTACAAAACAAAGTGAAGGCAAAGCCCTTACAGATTATACAACGTTCTGCAACACCGGTTATTTAAAAGGCAAACGATTAGGTGTAGAGAAAAAGAAATACAAAAATCATTTCCTGAATATTCTCCTTGAAAAAACAATTGCACACCTGGAACAACAAGGTGCAGAAGTTGTACAGCTCGAGTACCTCGACAAATTAAATGAACTGGGTGATGCAGAATTTGAATTAATGAAGTTTGAATTTAAAGACGGGCTGAACCGCTATCTCTCTTCTTCCCATGCAAAACTGAAAAGCATTGATGAAGTGATTGCTTTCAACAAAGCCAATGAAGACAACGTGATGCCCACGTTTAAACAGGAAACCATGCTGGCCAGCGCTGAAAAAGCCGGGTTAGATAGTAAGGCATACAAAGATGCGTATGTAAAAAGTCACCTGGGTTCAAAAAAGATCATTGATGATGTATTGCAGCAAAACAAACTCGATGCGTTGATCGGTTTAACCATGGGACCATCGTGCAGTATTGATGTAATTTATGGCGACCGGTGGGGAGATGTTTTTTTAACCAGCCCTGCTGCCATGAGTGGTTACCCGCATATCAGTGTTCCTTGTGGTAAAGTATATGATCTGCCGGTTGGTTTATCCTTCTTCAGCACAGCTTATAAAGAAGCAGAACTGATCGGGCTTGCTTATGCGTATGAACAGGCAACAAAACACCGGGAAAAACCTGCGTTTAAAAAAGCATTCCTTTCATAACAGCAATGCTCCTCCCTCATGATGAGCATTGAAGGAGGAGCATTCACCGGCATTATTGCCTGCTGTATTATTCTACTTTCATTTTAAACCGCTTCACCTGCTCTTTGATGATGCGTTCCACTTCGGTTTCAAGTGTTGTAACTGCTGCTCCTGCAGTTGTTTTGTTTTTCTGATCGTTGATGTATTGCTGACGTTGTTTATTCAGTTCAATGATCTTTTTTTGAATAGCAGCACGTTCTTTCTTTTTTTCGTTTACGATCACTTTCAGCTGGGCTGTTGTTTTGTTCTGCAAACTATCGGGTAATGTTTTCTTATCGATCTTTTCCAATTCTGTTTCGCTTTCTCCCACACGATCCACCAGGTCCCATGTTGCATTGTTATACACTTTGGAATTGCTTTTTGTTTCAGTACGTATGATGGCCGCTTTTTTACTCATTGCAGAATTTGCCGCATCCATTTCCTTTTGTTTACTGTACAACTCTTTGCCTCTTGCACCATAAGCGATGTATGTTGTATTTAATTTTTCATTGAGCCTGAATATCTCATCATCAAAAGGTGTGGCAATGTCTTCAATTTTATGATCCTGATTAATGTTGCTGAAGCTGCCGTTACCACATTCACCCACCAGGTTCCAGTATTCACGGATACCTTGCTGGCGGTCGCCGCAATAAATGGTGTTTACAATCACACCCTTATTTTTTGCTTCGTTACATGCCTGTGTAAAACTGATACTGCCCTGGCGAAAGCTTTCATTACCTGCAATAAAAATTACTTTGTAGGAATTGGGATTGTTATCCCATTTCAGTTGCTGTACCGATTTAAAAATAACCTGACCACAATATTCATCACCACCGTTTGTGGTTAATGCAAAAAGGTTTTGTGATAAGGAATCAAGATCGGTAATGAAATTATTGATCTGTTTGATGTAGCCGTTCCGCAGATCATTGCGGGGTGTACCATATTCATACAAGGCTATTTCAATTTTTGGATTGGCTTTGTTCTCACAATGCACACGGCCCAGCGTATTCACCATGGTCCAAAGTTGTGCTTTGGCCTGATCAATGAGTCCATCCATACTGTTACTTACATCGAGCAGAATAGCGACCTGTATTTTTTGATCGGTAGTTGGAGCAGGAATCATTTTCGATTCCGCAAAAGGTGTGGGTGTTTGTTGCGAGTTGATTTTTGGGTCTGCAGCCGGTTCCACTTGTATGTGCGGAGCACTAGTGATCTGTCTTTGTTTTTTTGGTTCTTTGAATGCTGATACACTGATAACAGCTGCTATAATAACGATTGCAGCCAGTACTGGTTTGTGATACGATTGCATAAAGTTGATTTTGTAAAGTGGGATGCAGCGTTAAATCTGATTACATACGAATCAATATCCCTTTATGAATCATTTAACAAAGCAAACAAAAAGGCCGCCTGTAGAAACAGGCGGCCTCACTTTACTTAACCAGTAAATTATCGACGTATCAATTTTACTGCCTTGCTGTTGTTCCCTTGCTGTACCATGATGAAGTATATACCGGGGATGTATCGATCACCGAAGCGAATGGTGGTACCCGCCATCACATTTTCTTTTTGCTCTACCACACGGCCCAGTTCATCCATGACACGTACCAGGATGCGATCAGTTGTGTTACTGCTC
This sequence comes from uncultured Lacibacter sp., assembly GCF_946479605.1. The sequence continues at coordinate 1,561 of NZ_CAMLGT010000071.1, read as the reverse complement.
TTCACGGTTAAGGTGAAGTAACTATCGCTTGGGTTGGGTGCGGTAATGACCTCAAAAGTGTCGGCTGTAAATACACCTTCACGCTTTCTTGGTTTACCACCACCACCGGTGCTGCCACCGCCACCAGTTGATGCATCCGGATTTACGATCTCAATGGTGCTGCCTGGTTTTACAACCGTTGTTGGATCGGCATCATCGCTGGCACCCGGCTGGTTATCGTAGTACACTTCGTTTGTATTCTTGTTGAACACTTTCATACGGATCTTATCAGCACCGGTTCCATCGATGGCACCATCGATCACCGTCATGATAAAGCTTACACCACTTTGTCCGTTGGTGATCTTACCACTTCCCCTGAATTGTGCTTTGGCACCAGAGATCGCCAGGTATTCGTAGTTGAGTGCATTGAATTCAAAGTCTCCTACTTTAAACTCAAGCTGAGTTTCACCTTTTGGATAGGTAGCCGTTTTAAAGTAATTGCTCTGGAAGCCATAGCTCACCATTCCTTTAGCCGCAGGGTTGGACGTTTGTGCACCCGGTGCCGAATAGAATTTACCACCACCAAATGCATGTCCTCCGTTTGGATCGTAGATCACCACAATGGCATCCATATCACCATTGGTATTGGCATAGCTCACATTACCAAACTGGTCAATGATCTCCATCCGCAGTTTGTACACACCTGCTGTGCTGAATTTATAACTACCTGTTACGGTTCCGTTTTTCAAACCACTTGGTTCGGCGGTTACTCTGCCGGAAACGGTGCTGTTATCAATTACCCAACGGGCCGTGTGCCTGGTACCAGGTACATCCCAGAAGGTGCCAGCAAAGTTGACAGTGCTTCCGATCTTGTAAGAAGTACCGCTAAGAGGTGCAGTGATGTTGTGGGCTACAATTACATTGGTTGTTGACTGTGTTGCATTACCTGATGCATCTTTACATTCAACCGTAATGGTATAGATTCTTCCATTACCTGAACCAGACCTTTCTGCACGCAGGTTCACCGTGTTGTTGCCAGTGATTTCCCAATCGGGGGCAATATCACCATCACCTGTTCCATCTTCGGGCTCGTTACTGCTTACACTGATGATCTTACAATCGGGTGTGCCGCAGTTATCAGTGCTCACGGTTGTTACTGTTACCGGTTTCATTTTATGGTTCGGAGGCCATAAAGAAGATGGGTTGGATGTAACGCTGGTGATTTTTGGTGCTTCATCATCTCTTACTGTTACCTGTTGTGTAGCTGTTGCTTTCAAACCAGCTTTATCTTCTACTGTCCAGGTTACGGTTGTTGTTCCAATCGGGAACACAGCAGGTGCATCGTTGGATATTTTCAATTCACCTACCGCTGTACAATTATCAGCCACTACCGGTGATCCAAGCGTAACGGTGGTTGTACAATTGCCTGTTCCATCATCACTGGTTTTCGCATTTACAGCAGCAGGTGCTGTGATCGTTGGTGCTTCATCATCAATTACTGTTACCTGTTGTGTAGCTGTTGCTTTCAAACCAGCTTTATCTTCTACTGTCCAGGTTACGGTTGTTGTTCCAATCGGGAACA
>NZ_CAMLGT010000070.1 GCF_946479605.1 uncultured Lacibacter sp. | reverse complement strand
CACAACTGAAGTTACCTGCCAATGAAAAAATGAAGTTTGTGCGTAAGCTGGTGGAGCTGCATCTTCGTCCGATCAGTCTTACAAAAGAAAATATAACGGACAGCGCTATACGCCGTTTGTTGTTTGATGCCGGTGAAGATTTTGATGCATTGATGATGTTGTGCAATGCCGATATTACATCAAAGAATCAGCAGAAGGTGCAACGCTACCTGCAAAACTTTGAACTGGTGCGCCAACGTTGCAGGGAAGTGGAGGAAAAAGATCAAATCCGTAACTGGCAGCCGCCCATTACCGGCGAGATCATTATGCAAACATTCAACGTGCCACCTTCCCGTATTGTTGGCGATCTGAAGAACGCAATCAAAGACGCTATTTTAGATGGCGATATTGAAAACAATTACGATGCAGCCTATGCCTTTATGCTGCAAAAGGCAAAGGAAGTAAATCTTGTTCCTGTGAACGAATAATTTTACTTTTGTTATTGCTGATGCAGGAATAACTGATTGCTGTATGTCCAGTTTTTCTATTACCTAATCTTCAATTTGCGTTATGGCTATTTTACGTTTCAGGGTTTATTGGGAAGAAGATGATGCGGTTTACCGTGATATTGCAATTAAGCATACACAAAACTTCAGGGATATGCACGATGTGATCCTGAAGGCGTATGAATTTGATAATAAACATAAGGCTACTTTTCACCGCAGTAATGATCACTGGCAAAAGGGCCGTGAAATAACATTAGAGAAGTACGAAAAAGATTACAAAGCCGATCCGCTGCTGATGGAAGAAACAACAGTAGGCAGCGAAATCCGTGAGCCCAACCAGAAATTTATTTACATCTACGATTTTAATAAGAACTGGACATTTCTTGTGGAGCTCATCAACGTAAGCAAAGAAGAAAATCCAAAACTCACTTATCCTTGTCCAGTACGCAGCGAAGGCATTGCACCAAGCCAGTACGGCACAAAGGGTTTGGTGGGTGATAAGCTTGCTGAAATGGAAGAGAAATATGACCTGAGTGCAGTTGGTGAAGGCTTTGGCGAAGAAGGTGAAGAAAGCGAAGGAGCTGAGGAAGAGGACTCAACTACAGAAGAAGATGATACCGCTTTTTAATCGCTGATATAGGATTGTCAATTGTATATTCACTATTGACCACTCACCATTCACTTACCCTGTTGAGTTCTTTACAAACTCATCAACAACATGAACAAAACCGTTATTCTTATTGCAGGCCCTACAGCCGTGGGCAAAACAGCAGTTGCCATTCAACTGGCAAAACAGTTTTCTACACAAATTATTTCTGCCGATTCACGCCAGTGCTTTAAAGAGATCAGTATTGGTGTGGCCAAACCTTCAGAGCAGGAGTTGCAGGAAGTAAAACATTACTTCATCAATTCGCACTCCATTCACGAAACCGTTACAGCTGCTTCGTATGAAAAATATGCCCTTGATGCAGCTGCTGAAATTTTCAAAACACATGATATCGCTGTCATGGTTGGCGGTACAGGTTTATACATCAAAGCTTTTTGCGAAGGCATGGATGAAATACCTGCCGTGGAAGAAAGCCTTCGACAGGAGCTGCAACAGAACTACAATGAACATGGTATTGAATGGCTGCAGCAACAACTGCAGCAGCTTGATCCTTTGTTTGCAGAAAAAGGCGAAATGCATAATCCACAACGCATGCTTCGTGCATTGGAAGTTGTTCGTTCATCAGGCGAGTCAATTCTGTCTTTCAGAAAAGGAGAAAAACAACAACGCAATTTTACTATCATTAAGATTGGGCTTGATCTGCCAAGAGAAGAACTGTACAATCGCATCAATCAACGGGTAGACATGATGATGAATGATGGTTTGCTGGAAGAAGCAAAAAGAGTATATCCATTACGTCAGCTCAATGCTTTGCAAACAGTTGGTTACAGGGAACTGTTCGATTATTTTGATGGTAACAGCACACTTGAAAAGTCTGTTGAAAAAATCAAACAAAACTCACGGCATTATGCTAAACGCCAGCTTACCTGGTTCAGACGAGATGAAGAAATGAAATGGTTTCATCCTTCACAATTGAAAGACATTATCAATTACATCGATATACAACTAAAAACGGGGCATTTTTAATGCCCCGTTTTTGTATTGGTAAATTATTCGTTTAAAATTTAAACCCTACAGTAGCTACCACCTGGCCATTTGTAATTTTGTTTAACGCAAGCGGAACTCCCACATTCGGGTCTTCTAACGTGTAAGGCACATGGAAACTATTGCCAAAACTATGCAGGTAAGAAAGATCAAGGAAAAAACCTTTATCACGGTAGCCCACACCAAGGCTTGGTGTCATCCGCCAGTTACGGATAGGTTTACCTGATTCATTAACAATAAAATCTTTTACATAAGGACTGCCCATAAAGTTAAATCCTGCACGAAACATATAGGTCTTAAATTTCAGTTCACCACCAAGTCTTGCATTGAGCGCCATTTTGTACACTTCATCAATAGATTGGTTGAGGCTGTTGAAATAAGTATCTTCAGAATACCCTGTTCCGTTATTGCTTTTGTACGACATTGTTCTGTAATCAACCAACTCCACATCACCGGTAATAAAAGCTTTCTGTTTTGTAACATCGCTTATTTCACGAAACACATACGATAAGCCAATACCTGCTTTCCACGGAGTAATGATGCGGTAGCTGTACCTGTTTTCATTCCCATCAATACCCATCAACTCATTTACATGGCCTGTGTTATAGGTGTAAGTAGTTGGTCGTGATGGATCGTTATTTACCTTCCGGGAGTAGTTCTCAATATTGCTGGTTACTTCTGCATACGTATAATCTGTTAAGGATAACATGGAAGGAGTGTGGAAGGTTAAACCAATACGGAAATACTCAACCGGTTTTATAATAAAACCAAGTTTCGCATTTACACCACCACCCCTTGTACCCAGCTTTTCATAAAAAGTAAAGCTTTCAAAATCATTATCCGTATTACCGGTGCCATCTCTTTCAATCACAGTAGATGTTCTGTTATACTGCACAATGGGAAAGCCAAGCGTGATACCGTACAGAAATTTTTCATTCAGGTTCCATGCCATAGCAGCTGCAACTTCCGTCATGCCACCTGTTGTTTGGTAAGCAAATGACTGGTCAAGATTTTTACTGATGTCAGCATTGGTAAAGATCCGGTTGTTGTTCTGATCAATATCAATGAGGTACGATTCATACGCCTGGCTGGCACCTAACGGAAACCGGCTGCGTACATCATCAAACGAAGTGTAACCGCTTCTTACAATTTCTTCCAGCCATTTTTCGGAGTAAGAACTGTTGAGATTGCGGCCGCCGTAAGAAAAAGAAGAATTGTAATTGGCAGTTTGATTTACGGCCAATGAAAAAGTAGTGTTCCTGAGATTGGTGCTGCGGTAGCGGCTGCCAAAACTGAAAATAAATCCGCTTGTTCCGCCGGCAAATTTGCTCTTGTTTCCTGTTGTGATCTTATCGTTATAATCAACTTTCAGTTTATTGAAATTAAAAGCCGGCGTTAACACAGTTTCGTTGGTCTTGTATTGCGCCAGCCCCGCAGGGTTGATAAAGGTAGAACCAATATCACCACCCAGTGAAATATTGGCACCACCAATAGCCTGCAATCTTGCTGAACCTGCTGATGTATTATAAGAATAACGGAGTGCATCAAAGATATCCTGTGCAAATATTTGTTGCAGGAGGCACATAGCTATTCCAGTTATGAAAAGTCGTTTCATATTTTACAATGTTTTCCTGAGAGAAAGTCATGAGTTAATTACGGCGTCCACCTGCTGAACCTCCGCTTTTGCTTGATCCGCCTGAAGAAGACGAACTGCTGCCAGAAGAAGAACTGCTGAATGTACGACTGCTGCCGGATGAGGTAGAGTTGCTGTTACCAAATGTACGGCTGCTGTTATTGCGGTCGCCCCAGTTAACAGAGTTGTTATTACTTCCGCCAAAGAAACCTGAACGACGGGTAGTATTGGTACTGTTGCTGAAGTAGCGGCTGCCGCTGCCTGAGTTTCCTGTTTTGCTGAAGTAATTAGAACCAGCATTGGGGAAACGTTGGATAGGAGCCGAATAACGAATACCTGTGCTGTATTTAGGAGCTGCCGGTCCGGAGATCACGATCAGGTTATTAGCACCGGGGATGCAGATGAATGGAGAATTCCAGGCATTGTAATATCCGCCAAACCCACCATAACCATAATGGTTCCAGCCGCTGTTCCATGCCCATGAGTTGTAGGGATTATTCCAGGAGTTCCAACCCCATGTATTGTAAGGATTGTTCCATGTATTCCAGCCCCAGCTGTTGTAACGGGGAGTGTTCCAGTAAACATCATCATCAAACCGGAAACGTGGATCACGGATCTGCTGGCGAAGACGGCGGTCTTCTAAAGAGCGGTCGTTATAAGATACCCGGCCATCGTCATCACGGTCTGTCTGCACATAAGCTTCGCTTTCTCTTGCGGGTGAATAATACACATCGTCAGGTGTTTGTCCTGTACGGTAGGTGGCGCAGGAGGTCATCCCTGCAGCGATCAAACCAACGAGTAAAATTCTGGTTACCATGATGTTTTGAATTTGAGGTTTGTAATGTGAAGTTACTACTTTTGCAACTCCATTAATATCACACCAGATATTTTAACAAATAACAAGCCACAGGGCTTTTTTCATTAGAGCGGGGCTGTTAAATTAACTATAAACATTATATAAAGGAACAGAACAATGGCTGAGGCAATTACTACCCGGGAGAAAGACTATTCACAATGGTATAACGATCTTATTCTGAAAGGCGGGCTGGCCGATTACTCGGCAGTAAGAGGCTGTATGGTGATTAAACCGTATGGCTTTGCACTTTGGGAAAACATGCGTGACCAGTTAGACAAAATGTTTAAAGAAACCGGGCATGTAAATGCTTATTTCCCTTTGTTCATTCCAAAAAGCTTTTTAAGCAAGGAAGCCGCACACGTGGAAGGTTTTGCCAAAGAATGTGCCGTTGTAACGCATTACCGTTTGAAAAATGATCCAAATGGCGGAGGTGTAGTTGTTGATCCGGAAGCCAAGCTGGAAGAAGAGTTGATCGTTCGCCCCACTTCTGAAACCATTATCTGGAATACTTATAAAGACTGGATCCAATCCTACCGTGATCTTCCCATCCTGGTAAACCAGTGGGCAAATGTGGTGCGTTGGGAAATGCGTACACGCCTGTTTTTACGCACGGCAGAATTTTTATGGCAGGAAGGACATACAGCGCACGCCACAGCAGAAGAAGCAGTGATTGAAACAAGAAAAATGCTGGACGTTTATGCCCAGTTTGCAGAAGAATGGATGGCCGTTCCGGTAATTAAAGGTGTGAAAACGGCCAATGAGCGTTTTGCAGGTGCAGAAGATACGTATTGCATTGAAGCATTGATGCAGGATGGCAAGGCTTTACAAGCTGGTACTTCACATTTTTTGGGACAGAATTTTGCCAAGGCATTTGATGTGAAATTCAGCAATAAGCAAAACGAACTGGAGTATGTGTGGGCCACCAGCTGGGGTGTGAGCACACGCCTCATTGGTGGATTGGTAATGGCGCATAGCGATGACCAGGGACTGATCCTTCCCCCAAAAATCGCTCCGTTACAGCTGGTGATTGTTCCCATACATAAAGGCGAAGAGCAACTGAATGCCATTACAGAAAAAGTGAATGTGCTGATGAGCGAATTGAAAGCATTGGGCGTTAGGGTAAAGTATGACAACAGTGATAACGCAAGACCAGGCTGGAAGTTTGCAGAGCATGAGTTGAAAGGAGTGCCTGTGCGAGTAGCCATTGGCGGTCGTGATCTGGAAAACAATACTGCCGAAGTGGCAAGAAGAGATGAAAAAACAAAATCAACGGTGAGCATGGATGGCCTTGCTGCTCATCTGCATAACCTGCTGGAAGAAATTCAGCAGAACATGTTCAACAAAGCGAAAGCTTACCGTGACAGCCATATCACCAAGGTTGATACATGGGAAGAATTTGTTGCAACATTGGAAACAAAAGGCGGTTTTGTTTCAGCACATTGGGATGGCACTGCGGAAACTGAAGAAGAAATCAAAACAAAAACAAAGGCAACCATCCGCTGCATTCCGCTTAACAATGAGCAGGAAGAAGGTACCTGCATCCTTACAGGCAAACCATCGAAGGAAAGAGTGTTGTTTGCATTGGCGTATTAACGATTTATACAACTATAAAAACGGAAAGCATGGCTGTAATGGTCATGCTTTTTTCATTTGAAAATATTGTTTCTGCATTGTATGTTTGAAGGATGCAATTATTTCTTTTGTCCAGCTTTTATACCAACGCCGTTCAATGGCTGGAAAAGAATTTACTCAGCTGCCCCAGCAGGAAATTTCTGCACATTGAATGCCCCGGCTGTGGTTTACAACGGAGTTATATTGCTTTGCTCAAAGGAGATCTTGCAACCAGCTTCCAGTTATATCCTGCAGCCATCCCGGTTTTCTTCCTCTTTGTTTTTCTTTTGCTGCACCTGTTTTTAAAATTCAGGAACGGCCAAAAGATATTAATGATCTTATATATTTTTTGCGCATCAATTATTACTGTACATTATATTTACAAGGTTATCACACACCAAAACCTAACTTAATGGAACAAAATCAGCAGGATTATCTTAATTCGAACCCGAACCAGTTTCAACCAGCTTTACCCAATGCCACTACAGTACTGGTGCTTGGCATCCTTTCAATTGTAATTTGTTTTATTACCGGCATCATTGCATTGGTACTTGCAAAAAAAGATATGGACCTATACAGGGCAAACCCCGGTGCGTATAGTGAAGCCTCACTCAGCAACCTGAAAGCAGGACGTGTTTGTGCCATCATTGGTATTATTTTGCAAGGCTTAGGTCTGCTTATTTACATCCTGTTCTTCGTGTTCTTTTTTGCTGCCATGGGCGCATCGGGAGGGTTCAATTAATTTTTCTATTCATAACCAAACCAACATCAAATGGATCAACTTCAGCAACAACCGCAACAACCACTACCGAATGCCACGCCTGTGCTGGTGCTCGGCATCTTATCTATTGTTATGTGCTTTTGTTATGGTATCCTAGGTCTTATACTTGGTATCATTGCACTTGTGCTTTCGGCAAGTAGTAAACGTTTATACGCATCTGCTCCTGAACTTTACACACAAGCGAGTTACAAAAACCTGAATGCAGGAAGAATATGTGCCATCATTGGCGTCATTCTTTCCCTGCTTTTTATTGCATACATGATTTTCATCATCAGTATTGTTGGTTTTGAAAATCTTGGCAACCCAACTGAAATGATGAGAAGGATCAATGAACTGAAAGGTTGATCAATATAATCATACTGAAAAGCCGCTTCTGCAGAAGCGGCTTTTCTTATAGCGCAGAAGTTTTACAGATCAATTTTTATATTTATAACTCACCAAAAAATCTAACTGTATGGATCAAAACGAATCAACACTGTTTAAGCTGGAAGTGGAAGAAGTATCCAGCCGCTTTTTAGCCGAAACTGCCAAATGGGGTAAGTTTCTCTCAATTGTTGGTTTTATCATTACCGGATTTATTGTTATTGCTGCCCTGTTTGCCGGAACAATGCTGGCATCAATACCTGGTTGGAGCAATAATGAAATGATGGCTGGCGGAATGTCTATTTTTATTACACTTCTTTACCTGGCAATTGCCCTGTTGTATTTTTTTCCTTGTTTGTATATGTATCGGTTTTCTGTAAGAATGAAAAGGGCGTTGTATGAAAACAATCAGGATGTTTTAAACTCTTCTTTCAGCAGCCTGAAATCCTGTTTTAAATTCATGGGAATTATGACCATCGTCTTCTTATCGTTTTATGCACTTATTTTCATTTTCAGCATGTTTGCTTCACTCATGAAATAAAAATCCTCAATAAAAAAACGCTTCTGAAAAGAAGCGTTTTTTTATTCTTTTGTTGCCAGATAATTGTAATCGGCTATCAGTTGTTGTAAAAAAACATCCACTTCCATATCGCTTTCCACCTTCAACACGGCTTTAATTCTTCCGGCTATACGGTGGGCTGTTTCATAATTATTACGCTTGTAGGCTTCGTTCAACACTGTTTTAATGGTATTAATATCCCTGTCGCTCAGCTTTAGCACCTCAGGAAATTTTACCGCATAGTTCTTTTGTGTTATTTCCATAAACACCGTATCATGAATAGAGCTTTGGATTTTTGTACTTACTATAGCCGTGTTTGCTGCAAGATCGCCAAGTCGTTGATTTTTTGCAGTAACAGCTATAATGATCACCACAATAATACCCAGCATACCCACAAAGATGAGCTGGTACATTATCCAGAAACCCGGAAGCACAAAGGAAAACACCAGCGGCCATTCCCACACACGAAAGAACCAGCGCAACAAATACTGGCTGATGGTTGGATCGCCGCCTTCAACACTCATTACCCTGATGCCTGCAGCCATTTTACCAGGGCTTTGTCCATGAAAGATGATCTCAAAAACAGGATGGTAAAGCAGGAGGGGAAGAGTTACTAAAAACAGATCAACACCAAAAGCAAAATCACCATCTAACTGTAACCCATCATATAAAATATAACGCATCAGCACGGCATAAGCTACCATAATCGCCAGATCGAGAAAATACGCCAGCAAACGCTTAATGAAAGGCGCAATCTCAAAATCGAGTGCAATATTAAAAGGTGTACTGATGAGTACGTTTGACATACAGTTATTTCTGTTTGTAAAATAACGGAATAATTTCTTCCACAGATGGCTGTAATTAAAAATTACTTGCTATTTTCAATTTCTGACTCACTATGAGAGAAGCACTTTTTATTAAAAAAAATGCGCAGAAGTGGAACGAGTACCAATATCTGCAAACCGAAGACCCCGATCAGATGGCAGACAGGTTTATTACCCTGCTTGATGATTTGAGTTATTCCAAAACATTTTATCCGCACAGTAAAGTTACACGTTGGATCAACAGCCTTGCTGTAAGTATCTATCAAACCATTTATCAAAACAGGAAACAACGGTTTTCAAGGCTCATCACCTTCTGGAAATATGAACTGCCACTCATGTTCCGCAAGCATCACCGCATGTTCCTGTACAGTTTCCTGTTCTTTGCGTTGCTTTTTACAATGGGTGTGTTGTCGTGCATGAAAGACGATGAATTTGTAAAAGGAGTGTTGGGTGAAGATTATGTGGCGATGACAGAGGAAAACATTGAAAAAGGCGATCCGTTTGGTGTGTACAGCAGCCCCAGCAGATTTACTATGTGGGTGCAGATTGCATTTAACAACATTCGTGTTGGCTTTATGATGGTGATTGGCGGTGTGCTGTTTGGTATTGGCACATTGTATCTTTTCTTCACCAACTCCATTATGGTGGGCACGTTTCAATACATGTTCTTTGCAAAAGGCCTTGGCTGGCAAAGTGTACTGGTGATATGGATACATGGTACACTTGAAATTTCGGGAATGATCATTGAAGCATGCGCCGGTTTTGTGCTGGCAAAAAGCCTGTTGTTCCCGGGAACTTTTTCACGCTGGATATCGTTTAAGCGGGGCGTGAAGGATGCCATGAAAATATGTGTGAGCCTTGTGCCCATTACCATACTTGCTGCATTTCTTGAAAGCTATATTACACGGCTCAGTTCAAATGCATTCGACAGAACAACAAATGTATCATTACCTGTTCCTGTAAGCATCAGCATACTGGCAGTGTCATTCCTGTTTATTGTATGGTATTTCGTAATCTATCCCATCCGCCTCGAAAAAAGAATTAAAAACGATCCCGTATTTGCAGAAAAAGTGGCCGCATGAGTAAACGATCTTCTTTTCACTTCCTGTTCTTTTTGCTGATTGCTTGTTTTTGCAACAGTAAACTGTTTGCACAGGAAGTAACAGTTGATACGGTAACAACAGTTGACGAAGCTGTCGTTGATACTTCTATTTACGATGAGTATGAACGTGACGATGACAACAGGATCAGTGATACAGCATTACAACGATCGGCATGGACCTATCCGGCAGACAGTATCCGGAGCATGCGATCGCAAAAAGATTTCAGTTATATGAGAAACCTGGACAGCTCCCTCAGGGTTATCCAGAAAGAAGAACAGGAAGAAGGCCGCAAGAAAAAGCCTGATGAAGAGGTAAATGTAAGCCGTGCCTTTTCAATTTTCCGCATCATTGAAATTCTTTTGTGGGCCTTACTGATCGGGGCATTGCTGTTTGTACTGTACCGCATCTTCCTTTCGGATCGTGGGCTGTTTACTTCACCAGTACGAAATAATCAGCTGGACGTGGAAGAGGAGCACATTACGGATGATCAGTATCTTGAAAAACAGTTGCAGCTTGCCATCAAAGAAAAAAATTACCGGCTGGCAGTGCGTTATTTGTACCTGCAAACGCTCAACAGGCTTGCAGAAAAACAATGGCTCATTCTTTCACCCGATAAAACCAATTACCAATACGTAAGGGAACTTTCGAAACCACAATTGAAAAATGCGTTTGCACGTGTTACGCTGCATTACGATTATGCCTGGTATGGCGATTTTGAAATTGCAGAAGATGTTTTTGAGCCGGTAAAAAAAGAGTTTGAACAGTTTCAACAAAGCATTAAACAGATTTGAGTACCATTCTACGATATGTTCTTTTCCTCTGCATCCTCAGCATTGCTGCAGGCTGCAACAAAAAAAAGCGGGTGAAGTTGCCCGACATGCGGCATAACTATTCCATGAAAAGTAAAAAACCGTTTGGAACATACACGGTTTACAGCATGCTGCAGAATAAGTACAACACAACTGATGTGGAAGTGGTGAGCAAACCCTTTGCAGAAGATATTGCATACCCTGTTGGAAGCAAACAAAGTTTATATGTGGTCATCAGCCGACGGATATTCCTGAGTAATGCGGACAGGGAATCATTGCTGGAATATGCATACAAAGGCAACCAGGTATTTTTATCTGCTGAGTATATTGACAAAGAGTTGCTGGATACCTTAGGAGTAAAAGTGCAATACTTTACCATGAAAAGTATTTTTCAGCAGCAGCAGGATACAGCAGGGCCAATGCGCCACACTTCAGCAAAAATCGTAAGACAGGATTCTGTAAAAGCTGAGCAGTATGGTTTCTTCTACTATCCTTTTGATGCACATTTCATACGTCCCGAAGAAATTGATGCCACCGTACTTGGCACCAACGATGAAAACAGCCCAAACTATATTTCGTTCAGATATGGCAACGGACGCTTTTTTCTTCATCTCAATCCGGAAGCTTTCAGCAATTACCTTTTATTAAGCAACCAGAATAAAAAATATGCAGAAGAAGCATTCAGTTATTTTCCTGCAGAAAGAAAAACAGTTTATTGGGATGATTACTACAGGATAGGCCGTTTTCCGCAGGAGAATTTTTCGTTGTTTGATGTGTTTCTGAAAAACCCAATGCTCAAATGGGCATTGTTACTGGGATTTGCACTCATGGTGCTCTATCTTGCTTTTGCCAGCAAACGAAGACAACGCATTGTTCCGCTGAAACCGGTTAACAGCAATGCAAGTATTTCATTTGTAGAAACCATTGGCCGTCTTTACCTCCAGAAAAAAGACAACCAGAATATTGCACATAAAATGACCACGTATTTCCTGGAATACATCCGCACAAAGTATTACCTGAATACGGCGCATTTGAATGCAGAGTTTTTCTCATCACTCTCACGAAAAAGCGGAGTGGAAGAAATAGAAGTAAAACAGTTTTTTGATTTCATACAGCAGTTACACGATTCACCGGAAGTAACCGATCTTGAATTGCTGGAATACAATAACCGTATGCAACAATTCATAAAACAATGATAAGAGGTACGGTGGCGTAGTTCGTACCTGCAACACCTCGTACTTAAACTATTTTGAACAGACTATAAAATAAAGCGATTCATGGAAAATCAATTATTTCAACAACGTACCGATCTTTCGCAACTCAGCCAGGCTATTGCTTCCATTCGTGAAGCTGTGGGTAAAGTGATTGTGGGGCAGGAGCAAATGCTGGAGCTGATGATTGCCGGTATATTGGCCGATGGACATATTCTAATTGAAGGTGTGCCGGGTGTGGCAAAAACATTGTCAGCAAAACTGATGGCGAAACTGATTGATGCTGAATTTTCACGCATCCAGTTTACACCCGATCTGATGCCGAGTGATGTATTGGGCACATCGGTGTTTAATCCAAAAGAAGCAAGCTTTCAATTTAGATCCGGACCGCTGTTCAGCAATATAGTATTGATCGATGAAATTAACCGTGCCCCGGCAAAAACACAATCGGCTTTGTTTGAAGTAATGGAAGAGCGGCAGGTAACGGTTGATGGTACAACCTATCCCATGAACGTTCCGTTTATGGTATTGGCTACACAAAACCCGGTTGACCAGGAAGGAACCTACCGTTTACCTGAAGCACAACTCGATCGTTTCCTGTTTAAAATTGAAGTGGGTTACCCATCGCTTGAAGAAGAGATCATTATTTTAAGTAATCAGCACCAGGCCGATAACCGTTTCCTTTTGAACGAGATCGGCAAAGTACTATCAGCTGATGACATTGCACAGTACAGGGAAACAATACGACAGATAGTTGTAGAGCATAAACTGCTGGAGTTTATTGCACGCATTGTGCATGAAACACGCAATAATCCTTCGTTGTTCTTAGGTGCATCGCCACGTGCATCGCTTGCTATTGTAAAAGCTTCCAAAGCGTTTGCGGCTATGCGTGGGCGTGACTTTATTACACCGGAAGATATTATTGAAGTAACGCCGCATGTGTTGCGCCATCGTATTATCCTTACACCGGAAAAAGAAATGGAAGGCATTACTGCCGATGAATTAGTTGATCGCATCATTAAATCACTGGAGATACCACGATAAGATGTTTTGGCTGCTGTTACTTTCCGGGATAACCATGTATCTGCTGTCGCATTTTGTGCTGAAGAGCCTGTACATCCGTACACGTTTCTTTCAACTGCTGGCAGTAAACATTGCGCTGTTCCTGATTGCTTTCTTTTTTACTGTATTTGAATCAATAGCACTGCTATTCTTTTTATTGCTGATGGTTGCGTTGGCAGCTGATCTGTTTTTTTTGTTTGCACTCAACCGCAAGCCGGTTATTGAACGCAAGCTTCCTGAACGTTTAAGTAATGGCGATGAAAACCCCGTGCATATTCTTGTACAGAACCGTTACCCGTTTCCTGTGAACATAGAAGTGATTGATGAATTGCCCATGCAGTTTCAGCGAAGAGATTTTTCCATTCAATTAAAACTGAAAACAGGACAAAGCCATGATATTGCTTATCATCTCCGTCCGGTAGAACGTGGAGAATATCATTTTGGAAAAGTGCAGGTATTTTTTCATTCTTTGCTTGGTTTGCTGGAAAGGAAATTTACAGGAGCCGGTGAAACAATGGTGCCTGTTTATCCTTCGTTCATCCGTATGCGGCAATACCAGTTGCATGCAGAAGCTGCACAAACAAAAGAAAGTGGTAATAAACGTCTGCGCAAGATCGGGCACAGTATGGAATTTGAACAGGTGAAAGAATATGTGCAGGGCGATGATGTACGCACACTCAACTGGAAAGCCACTGCACGCAAGGGTGCCTTGATGGTAAACTCTTATACCGATGAAAAAAGCCAGCAGGTGTATTGCATTATTGATAAAGGTCGCTTAATGAAAATGCCGTTCAATGATCTTACATTGCTCGACTATGCCATTAATGCCAGTCTGGTGATGTGTAATGTAGCATTGCACAAACAGGATCGTTTCGGGCTTGTTACGTTCAGTAATAAAATGGGATCGGTATTAGCTGCCGACCGTAAACCTGTACAGCTGGAAAAAGTATTGCAACTGTTATACAACCAGCAAACAGCATTCCTTGAATCCGATTTTGAATTACTCTATACCAGAATAAGGGCATCCGTAAAGCAACGCAGCCTGCTTATACTCTTTACAAATTTTGAATCATTAACAGGCATGCAGCGACAGATGCAATACCTGAAACGCATTGCCAAATATCATTTGCTACTGGTGGTGTTTTTTGAAAACACGGAATTGAAGCAGGTAGCAGGGCAGGAGGTGGAAGATATTGAAGACCTGTATGTAAAGACCATTGCCGGCAAGTACATGCACGAAAAACAACTCATCGTAAAAGAACTTCAGAATGCCGGCATCCTCAGCATACTCTCAGCACCGGAAAATGTTACGGTAAACACCATCAATAAATACATTGAGATAAAGACAAGACAGGCGATATAAAAGTGTAAGGCACAAGAAAGAAAATCCAATACACAAAATCCAAAAAAGGAACAAGGTTCAAGATGCAAAGAACCAGAAACAGGAAACTGGAAACCTACACAACTAATTACGCATCGCTCATCATTCATTCCTCATCCCTACCTTTGCCCACTACATGAAACAGGAAGTACAAACCATTTTTACAGAGGGACAAGTGATTCTGGTTGATAAACCATTGGAATGGACATCGCATGATGTGGTGGCAAAAGTGCGTAATACCATCAAAATAAAAAAAGTGGGGCATGCAGGTACGCTTGATCCGCTGGCAACTGGTTTACTGATTCTTTGTACCGGAAAATTTACCAAACGTATTAATGAATACCAGGCCC
>NZ_CAMLGT010000069.1 GCF_946479605.1 uncultured Lacibacter sp. | reverse complement strand
ATGCGTAAAACCATTGCGGGTTTCAGCAGCAGTTATTTTTACAACGATCTGTTGCATACAGCCGAACACCTTGCCGATACAGGTGTGCACTTAACATTCATCGACACAGCCGGTTCCGGTTACAACGAAACACATGGACCGGATGCTGTGAGTCTGCAGAACGAAGGTGAGCTGAACATTGTTCGTCAGCTGATAGAACGTGAGCAACTGGATGTACAACAGACGGCGTTCATCTCTCCTTACTCCGGACAAGTTGCAGCAGCCAAAGAACAACTGCCCAAAGGCATGCGCATCAGTACTATCGACAGTTTCCAGGGGCAGGAAAAAGAAACCATCATTGTATCATTAGTGCGCAGTAACGATGATGGCGATATTGGGTTCTTAAAAGATTACCGAAGAATGAATGTGGCAATCACAAGAGCAAAAGAACAGCTCTTTGTGATTGGTGATAGTGCAACCGTTGGTGCCGATCCTTTCTACAATCAGTTCTTAACGTATGCTGAAAAACAGGGAACTTACAGAACGGTGTGGGAGTTTGAATTGTGATGTTGCCACTAAGGCACGAAAGCACCAAGGAAGACAAAGACATACCAATAAACAGCAGACCTGACAGGTTAAGCATAATTGAAGTGTCACCAAAATAGTTTGTATAATTCTTTCATCGGCTCAACCTGTCAGGTCGAACAATATTGAGTCCAACTCCATTAATTCAAAACTTTGTGTACTCTGTGCAATCTTTGTGCTCTTTGTGTAACGATTACTAAAGCCTTTTGATCTGCTTTACATAATCATATTGCAGATCTTCGTGCATGGCTGCAACGGCTTTTTCAATCTTCTTTACCTGTGCTTTGTAAATATTGCTGATGATGGTATTGCTGTTGATGGTTGTACCCAGTTCCTTAATTCTTGTACATAAGTAAATCAACACTTCTGCTTCTACTGTTTCACTGCCGCTGTAACGGATATATTTTGCTGCAGTGCGTACAATTTTCCGTAA
Source organism: uncultured Lacibacter sp. (assembly GCF_946479605.1). The sequence continues at coordinate 13,748 of NZ_CAMLGT010000069.1, read as the reverse complement.
GGTTTTCTTTACGAAATATACATTGCTTTTGTTGATGGTTTCAAACAGCGCATCTACTTCTTCATTTACATGTTTAATGTAGAGTGCAGTATCATCAGCTTCAAACAACAGATAAGTAAGCAGTTCTTTATTCTCCTTCTTGAAACGGGCCAGCCGCAAACACAATTCGGTTACCTTGTTTTGCGGCAGCTGTTGCAACTCCTGTTTAATTTCCTGTACGGTAGCAGCTTTCATATTTCTTACTGTTGCGGTTTAGCATCCACCACTTCTATTTCAAACACAAGCATACTGTTCGGTGGAATTTTGGGTGAACGTGTACGGATGGAATAGGCCAGCCCGGAGGGAATCACAATTTTTATTATACCGCCCACTTTACAATACGGTAACGCCAGTTGCCAGCCACGGATCAAACGGTTCAAGGGAAAAGTGGCAGGCTTCTCTTTTGTTTGATCGAATACCGAACCATCACTGAAGAGATAACCTTTGTAAAACACAGTAACCGTATCGGTGACAGCAACAGCTTTACCCGTTCCCTCTTTTACAATGCTGTAATACACATCCTCAGCTTTTTGTTTTGCATCTGTTTTACCGGCAGCAATTGCCTGTTGCATAATCTCTTCATCGAGTTTTGCCTGTTGTACACTATCAACATTTGAAAAAGGAGCAAGCACCGGAGCTTTTGCTCCTGTTGCAGATAATTCTTTCAATGAACCATTCCCCCGTTGTGCCCATACTTGCTGCACCTGTAAAGCACCCGGTTGTTTTTTCAGGTTTGCAGTAAATGATGCTGCAGATCTTACAGCACCCCATTTGCCATTTACTTTGCAGGTGCCGATCAGTTTCCATTTATGCTGTTCAGGCAAAAAAACATAACCGGAATACAACGTATAGTTCAAAGCAGAATCACTTGCTGTTGCGATGTATAACTGAACAGGTTTGTCTGCAGGAAATGCATGTTCCCATTCCAAACTGTGTCCATCTTCTTCACTCACATCCATTCCTTTTGTAACAATAGTTGCATCTGCCGGAAACGAAAACAGAATATCCTGTTCTTTTTTATCTGCTTCCAGAAATAGTTTTACTTCATCAACCTGTATGCCTGCCTTTGCTTCTTTTTTTGTAGTAATCCCTTGCATATACACCTGTGCAAGCATTCCCCCGACACGTAAACTATCGGTCAGTGTATAAGACTGTGTGCTGTTCTTTTGTGCGAACATGCTGCAAACAGCTGAGAGTGATAAGAGAAAAAGAAGACAATATTTCATAAAACAGTTTAAGGCTTCAAACTTACTAAAGCAGAAGCAAATGAAAGAAAAGAGAAATGAGTGTGAGAAAAATCAGCGTATCATGGTTATTATACCTTTTCGGGTATATACTTTTCCATCGATTCCTAATCCTGTAAACTGCCAGATGTAGGAGCCGGGATCCTGTAATCTTCCTTTATAGTTTCCGTCCCATCCGGCATTACCTTCAAACCAACTGAAGAGTTCCATTCCCCAGCGGTTAAACACTTTGAATGAATACACTTTTCTGATGCCATCTGTTACCGGATAAAACCTGTCGTTAATACCGTCGTTGTTTGGTGTAAATGCAGTAGGCAGATATACAGTTACATCTTTGATCGTTTTCACCACTTGTGTATCAATGGTCGTACAACCTGCAACAGTGATCATCCGTATGGTATATAACTGATCACCCACATGATCTCTTTCAAAAATTGGTTTTTGAATCAACACATCGTTCAGGTAAACAGGTGGCGACCAGGCTACATCATTACCAATCGTTCGTGCCTGCAACTGAAGCGGTGTATTGCGGAACGTGTACTCTATCGGATAGGTAATACCCGGCTTCGGTTCTTCAATCAATACATTAACGCTGCGTGTGGTTAATGCACAACCATCTGCATTGCGTACCACAGCATGATATGTGCCCGACTGTGACAAACGGAAACGATGCTGATTGTTACCTGACAGAATGATGCCATCTCTGAACCATTGCACATTTACTGTTGACGCCACGGCCAGCACTGCACTATCGGTAGTGGATGTGCGGCAGAACATGGTGCTTCCCGTAAACTGCAGCGTAGTATCGGGCGAAGTAGATGTAACAAAAACGGTATCCCGTTTAAAGCACCCTCCTCCTCCGCTATAAACTGTTAATACATATTGGGTAGATAAAGCAGGGCTTGCAAACGGATTGGCGATATTGGGATCGGACAAACCTGTTACTGGCGACCACCGGTATGTTAGACCGGGTTTAGGATTTTCACCGATCAACACAGGATCGGATCCGCAATAAACCGTATCACGACCGGCATTCGCTTTTAGTGTAAGTGTATCAACCAACCGTGCATACAATGTATCCTTACAACCGTATCCGTTATAAGGTGTTACTTCCACTGCTATTAATGAACCAGACTGAAAAGGCGGTCGCAATACCAATTGCTGGCTGCTGCCGATTACCTGTGAAAAATTACTGTTAAACCATTTGTACTCCTGGAAACCAAAAGGTGCAACAACATTTACCAATGTATCATTGGGGCAATACGTAGCACCGGTAAATTCAGAAGAACATTCTGTATTTACATCGATGTATGCATAACCAAAGTGGCGCACAAACGTACAATCGGATGTTTTGAAAAATAAACGAATCGTTTTACCTGCCTGCCCGTTAAGATTTATGGTTACCGCTGTCCAGTCTTTTACCCACACTGGTGTGTTTTCATTTGCACGTACAGGTGCTTCAAAAAAACCCGGAAGACCGCTGCCGAAAGGGATGAATTGAAAAGAAGAACAATCAATACGTTTATTATCCGACAGGTTCATTACTTCAATCTCCAGTCGTGGTTGTTCTGCTTCCCGGTGATTAGGTCCTTCAAACACAACAGCATAATGATACGTGATGGAATACGTATTCATGTTTGCAGGAATGGTAAACTCGTATGATAATCCTTCTGCCTGCGCACCCCCCATTGTATTACCAAGCTTTACAGAAAAGCCACTGCCATTGGGGCAAACAACAGGAAAACCACCAAACTGATCCCGGTCGTTTGAATTCAGTAAACGGGAGAAGACCTCGTGCTGACCTGCAATGGGCCCGGTGGCACTCAGTATCATTTGATTAACGCCTGTAGCTGCAGATACTGAACCTGTGTACGCAGTCCAATGATTAAAATCGCCTTGTTCAAAATCAATATTGGGAGGACAAACCTGTGCATGAAGTGTAAAACAAAGGAACATCGCTGCAATGCATGTCAGCAGACGTGTACGAATATTCCCATGTTTCTGAATGTTCATATAAAAGTGCCAGGAAAGCAGTGTCAAGCCCGGGTTACTAATTTACTAAAAAAAGGCACTAAGCGTATATGATTTTTCGATGTTGCAGCTTTGTTTTCCTTCTTTCGTAAAAAGCAGACAGAAAAGAAAAAAGCCGGTCGTATTGTTACGACCGGCTTCAGCATATAATATCTTTCAGAAAGAATTATCTTGGATTACCACGTTCAATCTCTCTGTTCATTTCTTCCATATCTACCGGTTGCGAATTATCGCCCAACAGGTGTTGTGAAAAATAATCACACATTTTCCAGAAGAAATATTCTGTCATTGTACCATAACCATGACGCTGACCAGGCAATACCACCAACTCAAAACGTTTATTGGCTTTAATGAGTGCATTTGCCATGCGGATCGTATTCGCAGGGTGTACGTTGTTATCTATATCACCATGGCTGAGCATCAAATGTCCTTTCAGGTTTTTCGCCAATTCAGGATTACGATCGATGCTGTAGATAAAGCTTGTATCACCTTTGTCACTCACCTGTTCTTTTACACCATGATGTTTTTCACTCCACCAGCGGTTGTAAATATTATTCTCATGATTACCGGCGCTGCTCACAGCCACTTTAAAGAAATCAGGATACACCAACATGGCAGCTGTGCTCATAAAACCCCCACCACTATGCCCATGAATACCTACACGGTTTACATCAATGAATTTATGACGGTAACCCAGTTGTTCAATCGCTGCTTTCTTATCGGCCAAACCATAATCACGCAGGTTACCATAACCATAGTTGTGGTACCATTTGCTGCGTGAAGGGTGACCACCACGGTTACCAACAGTAATTACTACAAAACCCATTTGCGCCAAACGGTCAACACGGTCCATACCACGGCCAAACGCTTTGTTTACCGCTTCCGTTTGCGGACCGGGATATACATACTCAATAATGGGATAACTCTTTGTGCTGTCGAAATCAAACGGCTTATACATTACACCATACAGATCAGTAATACCATCAGCTGCTTTTACTTTAAACGGTTCAGGGAATTTGTAACCGGCTTCAAACAAACCGCTCATATCTGTTTTTTCCAGTTGCATGATGGTGCGGCCGGTATTATCCTGCAACAATGAAACAGGTGCTGTATTTACCCTTGAATACGTATTGATGAAGTATCGGCTGTTATCATCCATACTTGCACTGTTGTCGTAGTTTGTTTCGGTAAGTTGCTTTAAACCTGTTCCATCGAAGTTGATGCGGTAGAGATGCAAATAGTAAGGATCCTCGTTGGGGTTCCGTCCGTTTGCTGTAAAATACAGTACACGGTTTTTCTCATCAATGCTTTCTATATCCTCGCAATGGAATGCACCGCTGGTGATCTGGTTTTTCAATTTACCGTTTTCATCATACAGGTAAAAATGTGCCCAGCCATCACGCTCACTCCACTGGATCATTTCTTTTCCGTTGTTGATCAAACCAATGCGGCGTGTTTCCACATACGTGTTCATGCGTTCTTCAATAAGTGGAGTAACAGCACCTGTGCTCACATTTACAGCACACACATCAATACGTTTCAGATCACGGCTGGTACGTGTCATATAAAACTTCTCGTTTGTACCATGCCAGATGGTTGCACGGTTTTCCTCATCACGCTGAAATTGTTTTAACGGTGCAGACCATACTGCAATTTCCTGGTCTTTAAATGCGGAAGTATTGATTTTTGATGAGGTCTTCTTTTCAAAGTTGAAGATATACAACTCACGGATGGGCGCTTCTTTTTCACCCGGCATCTGGTACTTGTATGTTTCCAGTGTAGGGCGTGGCTCAGCAACACTGTTGATCACCCACAGATCTTTTACTTTACGGTTATCAGTACGGGTAAGTGTAAAATATTTTCCATCGGGGCTCCACATGACAAAGGCAGATTTACGTTTGTCTTTGTTTTTTTCCTTGTCAACATTTGTTTCGCCACCAAAACCACCACCATAACCATAATCTTCCACTCCGTCAGTTGTTAACTGGTACTCCACAATGGTTGAGTCTTCTTCTTTGATCTGGGCCTTACGGTAGTTGGCTGAGTCCATGTAATACAGATTGTTCTTTTTTGAGAACAATACAAACCGTTTATCGGGCGAAAAAGAAGCCCACATTAAACGATCTTTTGGTTTTTCGTAATCTTTTAATTCGGTTAATACACCTGTGTTCAGATTATATTCGAAATAGAATATTTTTTTACCTGCGGCGCCGGGAGCAGGACCACCGGGACGTGCACCACCTCTGCCTCCGCCGAAACCAGTACGTGCAGTTGCCGTGTCTTTCTTCACTTCATCAATTGTACTTCTTATTTCAAACTGAATGCTGTTTTCATCTTTCGTGAACTTCAGTTTTTCAATGGGCAAATGCTGTGCATCAAACGGATCTTTTACAATTTTGGTGATCTCTGCTGCAAGTTTTGCATGATCAAACAAAGCACGCTTGTTTCCTTTTGCTGCATCAACAATATACCAGGTCTTTCCTTCACGTGTTTCGTACACATACCAGAAACGATCGCTTAGTTTCAGCCAGCGTGGATCCACGGAAGTGCTGAACAACATTTTACTGATCTTATCAGGTGAAAAACGGGCCGCTAAAGCATAATTTCCTTTTTGCGGTGCGGGCTGCTGTGCAAATGACACAACAGATAAAAGCATCATACAGATGGCTACAATAATTCTCATGCATCGGTGGTTTGGAATGATAGAATACGGGAACAGGTTCCCGGAAAAATTAAAGATAAGGGAGAGGATGCGTTGAGAAACGCTATAAAATTTGGAAATACATGAACGGTTAAAAAAAGCTGCAAGCTGTTCGCTTCAAGCTACCAGCTTTTAGCAACAAACAGAAGAATTAAAAAACACCAGGAATTGCATTACTTGCAGCTTTCAGCTAATAACTAATGGATTTGTTTACAATCTCCTTGTCCAGATTTCATGAATCGGTTCACCTCTTGAACTAAGTCCTGAATGGTGCCAGTTATTTCCCTCCACCTTGCCATCAAAACTCAGTGAAGCCCCTACTCTTGAACTGTCTCTTGAGAAGAATTCAATATGCTCAGTGTATTTTCCATTAACGAATGTGTAAGTACCCCCACCGGTACCAAAAAACTCTTTTGTTTCGCTGTTAATTGCAATCCATTGGAAACGTGTACCTGTGAGTAGTTTAATCGTACGTCGTGCGCCGGGAGTAATTGTTTGCATGTTCCCATTGTTCTTGCGGCCGGTGATAAGCCAATGACCTGCCAATGCTCCTTTTCCATCATCTGTACGGTTGTATTTTTCTGCAACAGCATTTACCGTCAATTGTAAAACATTATCCTTAACTATAACCGTTGCTGTTTCAATACTGCCCACTTTATCTTTTTCACTGGTATGAAATGCAGGATTCATCTGCAACTCATTTCCTTTCACCACATACGATCCGCCTTTTGTATAATTGAATACTTTGTTTGCTATATCGTACTTTGTGCAGGAATAAAAGCCATCCTGGAACAGCCATGTAGTAATAACTGATCCTTCCTTTTTACTCCACGAACCACTCACTGCTGTTTGCGAAAAAGCAGAAACAGAAATAAAAAACAGATTCAGCAGAAAAAATGCATGCTTCATACAATCGTTTTTACAAATGAATAATTATGGATACAACAAATATTTCTTTCGCATGGCTTTGTATTGCGATAACCCCGGCTCCCATGATGCATAGATCTCTTTATCCGCAACCCCTTTCTTTATCTGCTCCTGAAACAATGCATTGCCGGCCAGTTTATTAATATCATTCATCTGGTTGCTTTGTGTACGATCGAAGAACTTCGCTTTATCAGGAAAAGCTGCATACAGGTCTTTCATCCATTGCACATTAATACGTTTGGTCTTGCGCAACTGTGCAATATCATAATTACGCAGATCAAGTCCAAAGCATTCTTTGTTCATGTGCAAAGGCGTTTCAGCCATACCTGGAATGCTCTTAGGTGTAAAGGAAAACTGATACTTACCTTTCAGCAAGGGACTGCCAAATATGGTGAACGGAAAATAAGTTCCTCTTCCGTGATTCAATGCTGTTCCTTCAAACAAACAGGTGGAAGGATACAGCATAATTGATTGTTGTGTATTAAGGTTGGGCGATGGCGGCACCGGCAATGTATATGGCAGTTCATGATTGTAGTTGGCCACTTTTATGATCTTCAGTTTGCATTGCAGCTTATTGGGTAACCATCCTTCGCCATTGATCATTTGTGCAAACTCTGCAATGGTCATTCCATGTGCAATAGGAATAGGAAACATGCCAATGCCTGATTTATATTTCATATCCAATATTGGTCCATCAACCAAATAACCGTTGGGATTTGGTCGATCAAGGATCAGCAATTCTTTTTTATTTTCTGCGCAGGCTTCCATAATATGGCTGAGCACATTTATATAGGTGTAAAAACGACAACCCACATCCTGTATATCAAAGATCATGAGGTCAACATCTGCCAGGTCTTCTTTGCTGGGTTTACGCTTGGGGCCATACAACGAAATAACCGGAACTCCTGTTGCCGGATCTTTTTCATCTTTTACTTTTACACCTGCACTTGCCTTGCCACGAAAACCATGTTCGGGCCCAAACACCTTTACAATGTTTACACCAAGCGAAACAAGACTGTCAACCAAATGTTGTTTACCAATAATGGTAGTTGGATTGGCCAATACAGCAATACGCTTGCCTTTCAGGTAAGGAAGATATTTTTCTGTTTGATCTGCACCTGTAATAATGGTTTCTTTCACTGCAACAGGTTTGTTACTTGTATTCACACTTTCCAATGCAAACAAACAAATAACAGCAAAGAAGACGAGGACAATACTTTTTTTCTCCATGAAGATGATTTGAGCGACTAATCTATTCAACTTTTTGTTATCATGCTTACCACTCACAAAAAAAGGGCCGCAAGCGCAGCCCTTTATCATTTTTCACAAACTTATCAGATCGATTCTGTGTATCGTTTAAAGCTGTCGAGTATTGCCTGCCAGCCCATTTGCTGCATTTCAACAGGATTTTCACTTTCAGCATCAAAGCTTTCTGTGATCTTTGTTGCATGTCCTTCTGCTGTAAAGCTGACCTTCACTTTGCGGCCGTCGCCCAAGGTGTACTCAATATATTCGTTGTTGGTAATTACATCGTACACGCCTGCAAAATCAAAACCAAAGCTGCCGTCTTTTGCTTCCATGCGTGCTGTAAGTGTTCCTCCTACACGTAAATCATTTTTTGCCCAGGGAGTATGCCAATCTGGTGAAGCACTGTTCCATTTTGTGATATGATCAGGATTGTTCCATACATCCCACACTTTTTCTACCGGTGCATTGACAATTGTTTCTACTGTAATTACTGTTGCTGACTGCGTTGACATGATCGTTATTTTTTTGATTGATGATCGATTTAACGATACAAACTTCGATGCTTTTTTCTGCATTTACAATGTGTGATAACGACAAACTGCGGGCTAAAAACGACAACCTGTTTTTACAACAATGCTTTTACGATTGTTGCCCATTCGTTTTGCAGTGAAACAGAAGGCCGTTCCTTTTTTGCACGGCTGTACCAGTAATCTGCATTCCAGATATCGCCTTCCTTGCGATGGAGATAAGCATGCACCCAACAGGCCGTTGCGTCGCTAAGACTGTCAACACAATTATGCGCTTTATCCCACTGCTCACATCCATCGTACCACATAGCAGTAAGATAAATGCTGATACCTTTTGGTAATTGTTTTGTTTGAATACTTTGCAAAAACTGATCGTAATTCATGCGGCATTGAATCAGATGTTCATCTTCTTAAGTTCACTCACCGCATAATCGCATGCACGTGCAGTAAGTGCCATATAAGTAAGTGAAGGGTTTAGATAAGAACTGGAAGTCATGCAACTGCCATCTGTAATAAATACATTGGGCACTTCATGCATTTGGTTGAACGCATTCAGTACAGATGTTTTTGCATCATGCCCCATACGTGCTGTTCCCATTTCGTGATTGGCATTACCCGGTGCCGACATGTCTGCACTTACTTTTATATTCAACAAACCTGCAGCTTCGGCCATTTCCTTTCCACGTTCGATCATATCCTTGTGCATGTTCTTTTCATTTGTTTTGAACGAACAATCAAACACAGGCTGCGGCAGCCCAAACGCATCTTTTTTATTTTTATCAAGTGTTATCCTGTTATCAGCGTAAGGTAAACATTCACCATAACCACCTAAACTCACCTGCCACTTACCCGGCACCGATAATGCTTCTTTCAACTCTTCACCAATCATTGCATCACCTGCTGTTCTTGGTCTCCGTGCTGATAAGAAATAATGATAGCCCCTTACAAAATCATCAGCCTTGTCATTAAAAATATTTCTGAAACGTGGAATGTATAATGATGCAGGCCGTTTACCGGAATAATAAAATTCGTCCAGCCCCTCAAGCGTGCCGTTTATATTTACACCCTTGTGATGATCCATTAAATTACGGCCCACCTGGTCGCTGCCATTTCCTAATCCATTGGGAAAACGGTTTGATGTTGATTGCAGCAGAATAGCTGAAGTGGCAACAGTAGAAGCATTCAGGAAAATGATCTTTGCATAAAAGGTTTCTGTTTTCATTGTTTGCGTATCAATGATCTCCACACCTGATGCACGCTGCTTTTGTTCATCATACAAAATTTTATATACCAGGGAGTATGGTCTGACAGTGAGGTTTCCCGTTGCCTGAGCAGCCGGCATTGTGCTGGCATTTGTACTGAAGTAAGCGCCAAACGGACAACCACGATGACATAAGTTTCTTGCCATGCATTGTCCCCTGCCCTTAACAGGTTGTGTCAAGTTAGCAACACGCCCGTGTACTGCGTAACGGTTTTTGAACAATGATTCAATTTTCGATTTCATGTAACGCTCAGCAGCATTGATCTCAAATGCAGGTTGAAACTCCCCATCAGGTAAATGTTGCAATCCATCCCTGTTGCCGCTAACGCCAATAAACCGCTCAACATAACTGTACCACGGAGCAATATCTTTGTATCGGATTGGCCAGTCAATTGCATGCCCATCTTTCAGGTTCGATTCAAACTCAACATCGCTCCATCTGTAGCTCGCTCTTCCCCATAGCAATGAACGTCCGCCCACAACATCACCTCTTATCCAGTCGTAACGCTGCGTTTCCACATAAGGATTCTTCAAATCATCAATGTAAAAATGTTTATTGTCTTCACGGAATGAAAAGTGACGGGTTTGAATGGGAAACTTTTCTTTCTCATCAGTGGTGAGTTGGTTATAATGCGGGAATTCCCATGTTTCTTTTAAAGCAGTAGGATAATCTTTTACGTGCTGCACCATGCGGCCACGTTCTAGCATCAGCACTTTTAATCCTTTTTCGCAAAGTTCTTTTGCAGCCCAACCTCCACTGATGCCTGAACCAATTACAATAGCATCGTAACTGTTTTGTTTAACTGCTTTATTGTTGATGTGAAGACTATCGCCGGGCATAGAAACCGTTTTGTTTTTGCCTGCGGAAGATAAGCCATTTTTACAATGAAGCAGAACGATGAATGATGGAAGGAAATTTCACCTGCCTGTTTTACTCTTGCTCCGGGCTGTTGTGTAATTCAACGCAATGGTTTTACTGTTCGTGATGATAAGGTGCGCATACATTACACAACAACCGCTTGTGATTTACCAGCTGTTTAACAGCAGCAAGAAGAACAACTGTTCGTGATGATAAGGTGCCAGGTTAGAAACGGCGGCGCAAACCTATGAAATAACACCGCAACAGCTATCACATAAACATGTGAATTCATTTACATCAATACACAAATACAGCTTTCCCGTTTTCGCATTTTACAGAAGAGGGCTTGGGCGTTATCATACAATCAGAAAACAGTCCATACTTTGTTGCATATTTTTTCGATTGTTCAGTAAAATGTTGCACTTTAGCAAGGAAACATTCTTTATCAACCGATGTTTTATAAGCAATATATGCTGCTGCACCTCCGCAAGGTTTATGGCCTATGGGAGTAATTGCCCAGCCATCGCTGCTGTTGCAATTTGCTGTGCCAGATAATTCGTATATCTCAGCTGCAAGCTGTACCATCAACAAACTATCTTCTTTTGCTGTGCTGGATGCTGTAACAGCACCTTCGATCTTACTGTCACAATCCGTACGTTCCCGTTCGCAACTGATCAATAATCCTGCAAGAAGAACAGTAATAATAAACAATGCTATTTTTTTCATGGCTGTTGATTTAACGTAACAATAACTGTGCACTTTTTATTCCTGACCATTGCATTTTGAAAAACGTTGCACAGTATAGCTTCCCTTTTTTCCCAACAACAACTAACTTTAAGCAAACTGCAAGTATGAAACAACTAATTCCTTTTGTTCTTTTGATTTTTGTAAGCTGCAGCAGCAAACCGGAGAAACAAAGCCTGTCGCAATTGTTTGAAAAAGGGAAATGGATTGATCTGAGCTATGCCTATTCTGAAAAAACATTGTACTGGCCGAACAACCCTGTAGGGTTCAAACTCGATACACAATTCAACGGCATGACAGCAGGTGGATATTATTATTCTTCCAATGCTTTCTTTTCCCCTGAACATGGAGGCACACACCTGGATGCACCTGTTCACTTTGCAAAAGGGAAATGGAGTACAGATGAAATTCCGTTGCAGCAGCTCACCGGTAATGCTGTGGTGATTGATGTTAGCAGCAAAACAAAAAACAATGCCGATTATCAAATAACGGTTGATGATGTAACCGCATGGGAAAAAGAACACGGACAGATTCCTGATGATGCTATTGTGCTGTTCCGTACAGGCTGGGGACAATACTATCCTGATGCTGCAAGTTATTTAGGCACTGCTGAAAAAGGCGATAGTGCTGTTGCCAAACTTCATTTTCCTTCAATTCATCCTCAACTTGCTGCATGGCTGGTACAAAACAGGAAAATAAAAGCGGTGGGTATTGATACTGCGAGTGTTGATTACGGGCAATCGAAAGATTTTAAAACACACCAGGTATTGTATGCAGAAAATATTCCCGGCTTTGAAAATGTTGCAAACCTGGAAGCATTACCAATAAAAGGTGCATACATTGTTGCCTTACCTATGAAAATAAAAAGTGGCACCGGTGGGCCTTTGCGTATTGTTGCATGGGTAGGCGATCAAAAATAACTCACAAAAAAAATACCCCGGCGCAAATCAAGAAAGCTGCACCAGGGTATATGTAGAAACGATCATGTTGTACGGTTTGTATCATTAATGTTGCTGGATCCAGTTGTAAATATAACCAGCCGTGGTTTCATAGTTAGGAAGGCCAACAACAAAGTGATTATTTTCCGGAAACTCTTTCCAGTCGGTAACAGAATTTTTATCGTTGTAACGTTTGAAGTTTCGTTTGTTGAGTGAAGCCGGTAAAATATTATCCTTTCCTCCCGCCACAAATAACAACGGCGCATGTGGTTTACTGAAATCAATTTTTGCAGTGAGGGTTAATGCACCACGTGCAGCTCTTTTTGATTCAGGAATGGTGTTTGCTTCATAAGCTGCTTTCTGATCTTCAAGACTCATCCCATTGGTAAATGCATACTGCCATGTTTTAAACGACATTAAATACGTTTTGTCAAGCGAAGTAAAGAAGCCCAGGGAACGCCAGCCTGCTTTCAGGAATGAAAATTCATAAGGAATAACACCAAGCGGCGGAACTGATTGCAAAGCAACGGCTCCTGCTGCTAAACCACGGCTCACCAGTAACTGAGTAATTAAACCACCCAATGAATGACCAATGATGATTGGCTTTTCAGGAAGTGTTGCAATAAACCCTGCATAATGATCTACCACTTGTTTTAAACTTGTTTTTGCCAGTGCAAGGTCGTTGGGTTTACGGTTTCTTACTTCCTTTGCTGTACCTTCTTTGTTAGGCCATGCCGGGGCGTAGGTAGTATAACCTTTGCTTTCAAAATAACGTTGCCAGGGTTCCCATCCAAGATTGGTTACAAATGCACCTGTAACGAATACGATTGTTTTTGATTGACTTGCTTTCATGATTTGTGTTTTTTGTTTGATTTAATAACACAAAGCTCGAAAGTGCCGGTGGCAAAAACTTTAACCCAGGTTAAAATCGATTATTTCCCCGAAAGTCTTTTCCGGATGCGGCTTAACGAAGGCCCCTGTATACCCAGGTAAGAAGAAATATGGTACAATGGTATGCTGTTGAAAATGTCGGGATGATCGGTAATGAGTTGCTGATAACGTTCTTCCGGTTTCATAAATAAAAAACTTTCTGTACGCTGCATAGCAATGGAAAAAGCCATTTCAGCAATCAGCCTGCCCACTTTTTCCCATTGATGCGAACGCTTATACAACTCCTGCAGATGATTAACATGAATGTACAGCACCTGCGAATCAGTCATTGATTGCGT
>NZ_CAMLGT010000068.1 GCF_946479605.1 uncultured Lacibacter sp. | reverse complement strand
GTCCGAGTGGTTGAAGGAGCACGCCTGGAAAGTGTGTATACGGGAAACCGTATCGAGGGTTCGAATCCCTTCCTCTCTGCAAATAAAAAAGCTCAACAGAAAATCTGTTGAGCTTTTTTAGTGTTGTTATTTACATCAAACAATGCCCAGTTTTTCAACGGCTGTTTGCGCCGCAATCTGGCTGGCGTCTTTTTTATTAAACGCTTTCCCTTCTGCAATCACTTCGCCATCAACCACTGCACCAATCGTAAACAATCGTCTTCCGTTCTCTAAGCGTTCATCGAGTGTTTCAAAATCCAACGCCTTTCCGTTTTTGTTTGCCCATCCATACAATTTGTTCTTATGATTGATCTCTAATACTTCAAGATCTTCCATAAACAGGTAGGGAACAATCACATTCTTAACAATCCACCGTTGTGTTTTTTTATAACCAAGATCAAGATAAATAGCCCCCAGCAACGCTTCAAGCGTGTTACCGAATATCTGGGATATCTTCAGTGAATTATCGCCCTTGTTGTAAAGTGTGATCTTTTTTAAACCCATCCGCACAGCTATATCATTGAGCGTTGCACGGTTCACCATTTTACTGCGCATCTCTGTTAAAAAGCCTTCGCCCTTGTAAGGATATTTTTTGAACAGGTAATCGGCCACTACAGCACTTAACACAGCGTCGCCTAAAAATTCAAGACGCTCGTTATTCTGATCGCTGCCTTCTTTAATGGAGCGGTGACTGAGGGCTGTTTTGTACAACTTTATGTCGCCAGGACTGTACCCGAGTATATTACGCAGGTTACTCTCAAACTTGTTCTTAGCGGGTAATATTTGACGGACGAGGTTCCGCACCATACATGCAAACGACATCATTCACCTGAAAACAAATTGTTTTACAGCGGATGTTGTTCCAACAAATCTAAAGGAAATCAGGAATATTTCTTTACAATCACTGATGCATTATGTCCACCAAAGCCAAATGTATTGCTCAATGCTGCACGCACTGTACGTTTTTGTGCTTTGTTGAATGTAAAGTTCAGCTTTGGATCCAGTTCTGGATCATCGGTAAAGTGATTGATTGTGGGAGGAACGATATCATGCACCACACTCATTACACAGGCAATGGCCTCCAACGCTCCGGCAGCACCTAAACAGTGACCTGTCATGGATTTTGTAGAGCTGATGTTGAGGTTGTATGCATGTTCACCAAACACACTCATGATGGCTTTGGTTTCTGCAATATCGCCTAATGGTGTAGAAGTACCATGTACGTTAATGTAATCAATATCGGAAGCTTGCAAGCCTGCATCTTTTAATGCAGCTGTCATTACATTCTTTGCACCCAATCCCTCAGGATGTGGTGCTGTAATATGATGCGCATCGGCAGTAGCACCGCCGCCTGCAATTTCGCAATAAATTTTTGCGCCACGTTTTAACGCATGCTCAAGGCTTTCAAGCACCAGCATACCTGCACCTTCACCCATTACAAAACCATCACGGTCTTTATCGAACGGGCGGCTTGCAGTTGCAGGATCATCATTACGTTCGCTCAAAGCTTTCATGGCATTAAACCCGCCAACACCTGCAGCACTTACCACTGCTTCACTACCACCGGTAAGAATAATATCGGCTTTACCTAAGCGGATATTATCATACGCATCAATAATGGCATTGGTAGATGAAGCACATGCAGAAACCACTGCGAAGTTTGGACCACGAAAGCCATGACGCATGGAAATTTGCCCTGCAGCAATATCCAGGATCATCTTTGGAATAAAGAAAGGATTGAAACGGGGAGTACCATCGCCATTGGCAAAGTTTACCACTTCTTCCTGAAAGGTGATAAGACCACCAATTCCACTGGCGAAGATCACACCTACACGGTCAACATCAACATTGTCTTTGTTAATGCCCGCATCCTGCACAGCCTGATCGCTCACCACCAGTGCAAACTGGGTAAAGCGGTCGATCTTGCGTGCTTCTTTTCTATCAAGATATACGGTGGGATCAAAATCTTTTACCTCGCAGGCAAATCTTGTTTTGAACTTTGAACAATCAAACTGCTTAATGAAATCAGCTCCGGAAACACCATTGGTCAAGCCCTCCCAATATTCATCAAGAGTTTTGCCCAATGGTGTAAGGGCGCCGATTCCGGTAACTACTACTCGTTTAAGATCCATAAGTGAGTTGCCTGGGAAAAAAGAAATAATGAATTACACTGAAAAGGTTTCAGCGATAAAATTACTTAGCGTGTTCTTCTAAATAAGCTACTGCCTGACCAACAGTTGTGATGGTTTCAGCTTGTTCATCGGGAATAGAGATGTTGAACTCTTTTTCAAATTCCATGATCAGTTCAACTGTGTCTAATGAATCAGCTCCGAGATCATTGGTAAAAGAAGCTTCAGGATTTACTTCTGATTCTTCAACACCTAACTTGTCAACGATGATTTTTTTTACTCTTGCTGCGATGTCTGACATTGTCGTAATTATTTGGTTACAGGTTGCAAAAATAGAGTTTTTAGTCAATTCTCAAGCGTTCCGGCAAAATTGTCAGAACCACTTCATTTCCAACAGGTTTTGACGCATTTTTCAATAGTTACAAAATTAGGTGTGTTCAAACGCTTTGCTTTTTACCTTTCTGTTACAACTGTTTGTTTTTAGATAAAAAAATGTAACTTGTTTTTCCCTGCTTAAACTTGCATTAATGGCGCTGAAACAAATTGATTATGGAACAGCCGAACACCGGCAAATGGTGAACCTGCGGTATGAGATACTTCGCAAACCGCTTGGTCTGGCATTTACCCCGGAAGAGCTGGAACAGGAAAAGAACGATATTCTGATAGCTGCTTTTGAAGAAGAAAAAATGCTTGGCTGTTGTTTTCTTACCCATATTGATAACCAAACGGTGAGACTGCGGCAAATGGCCGTGCAAAACAACCTGCAGGGAAAAGGCATTGGTGCTTCACTCATGAATTTTGCGGAGAACATTGCCCGGGACCGGGGGTACAAAACAATGATGATGCACGCCCGCAAAACAACCTGCCACTTTTTTGAAAAGCAGGGTTATAAAATTGAAGGCGATGAATTCATTCAGCTCACCATCCCTCACTTTAAGATGTTGAAGAAATTACGATAGACCCTTTATTTTACCTGCAGCCTGTCCATAACAGTTTGTTTATATAATCGGCCAATAGGTATTTCTTTATCGTTTAGTTGAACTGACACTCCATTGTATCCGCCAATTTTACTGAGCGATACCATATAAGAACGATGCACCCGCATAAACTTGTGTTCCGATAAAAGGTTTTCCATGGCAGAAATGGATTGCTTCACCAGGAAATGTTTGCCCCCCGTCAGAAACACCATCACATAATCTTTCCAGCTTTCAATGTATTCTATCTCGTTCACAAAAATCTTCTTCATATCCTTATCTACCTTCAGGTAAACAAAAGCTGAAGCAGTTGTTGTTTCGCCTGTGGCCCCTGCAGATGTTTCTTGCCCCATCAGCCGGTTCAGTTTAGTAATAGCTTTAAAGAAACGTTCGAAGGAAACAGGCTTTACAAGATAATCTACTGCATCAAGCTCAAATCCATCAACAGCATATTCTCTGTAAGCTGTTACAAAAATTACTTTGGGTGGATGCGAAAGATTTTTCAGGAACTCTGTGCCAATAATACGTGGCATTTTAATGTCGAGGAAAATAACATCCACTGTTTTTTGTTTCAGCACATCCAATGCTTCAATGGCATTTCTGCACTGGCCCACAATCTCAAGCCCGGTAATGGAAGTGATATACGTTGATAACACTTTTAGTGCAGGAGGTTCATCATCTATAAGCAGGCAGCGGAGTTTCATGCAGTGTTGGTTGTGAGGTATACGATGATACAGGTGCAAAGCTTACTGCCGGAAGTTCATCAACCAGAACCAACATCATTGATACCACAAAAAAACTTCCTTCATCATTAATTTTCAACTCGTGTTTTCCGGGATAAATAAATGCAAGGCGCTTTTTCACATTATCAATACCAATGCCCTTATCACTTTGCGGTACATATTCATTTTTGCTGTTGGCAATTTTGCAACGAAGCCTGCCCTGCTGTACTGACAAATCAACACCCAGCCACGGTTTTTCGATCTGTTCAGAAACGCCATGCTTAAATGCATTCTCTAAAAAAGGAAGCAGTAATAAAGGTGCAATGAGTTTATCTTTTATTTCGCCTTCCACACTCCACGATATTTCAATTTTATCGCCATAGCGTTCACGTTCCAGGTCAATATAGTTTTTCATTATATCGATCTCTTTTTCAAGACGCACTTCATCTGTTTTGCAATCGTACAGCATATAGCTGAGCAAAGACGACAGTTTTAAAATAAGACCGGGTGTTTTGGGTGAATTGTCGAGCGAAAAAGAATAAATATTGTTAAGTGTGTTGAATAAAAAATGCGGATGCACCTGTGCTTTCAACAATTGCAGTTCGGCTGTTACTTTCTCCTGCTGTGCACGCATCCACTCTCTTTGCTTGATGGTCCATAACTTAAAAAACTTAATGATCATTGGGCTTGCTGCAGAAGTGGTCATACACAAATAGCAAAATGCCAAAGGGCCTCTTGGTAAAATATCAGTAAGGCCCATTGCTTCCTGCGCCGGAATTAATACATAACTTCTGTACCCTGCATCAATATAAATGCCAGCAATACCCCACAACAATACCAGCACACAAAACTGCCATAGTCGTCCTTTTAATAAAAGATGCGGAATAGCGCCATACACTAACGGGTAACCAAATAAAATGAATGCAGGCACCCACATAACCATATTGATCAGCTGCCGGCCATAAGAAAGCGGAACTCCCATTGCTACCCAAAATGCTGCCCATATTGCTATATGAAATGTCCAATAAAGCAAGTGCCGCAAAACTCTGTAGCGAGCAGAGAAAATAAAGTCGTTATAAAGGAAGGAGTTCATTGTATTGTCTTACACAAGTTAAACAATTGAAATGGTTCATAATAGCCCGTAAACATGAAATAGACTAACTGCCTGTATTTCCGACAGACAGCATTTTTTATTGCCCAATGCCATTAGCCCGGCTGCATTTGTTATATGTCTTGAAAAAAAATCATTCAGCGATTCCATACTTTTTTCAAAATACCAGCACGCTATCTTGTTTTCAGTTAAGAATAAAATAACAGATCCACATTAACAGACGGGAAGTGGAAAATTGAATCAATGAAAAAATGCGGATGTATCTCATGCTTCTGCAAGCATACTTGTGTTTTACATCAATTGGAAGCTTCCCTTTTTATACAGCCGGAAAAAACATTCATCAATAATAAGATCATCATTCACAAAACACTTCGTTATGAAAAAGAACATTCTATTTGCATCTGTTTTCACATCGCTGACGCTGCTTCATTTTGGCTGCCAGAAAGAAGTTTCAGTTGCAACAAAAGAAACAGCCTCTTCCCTTGCAGGAAGAAACAGCACACAGGGACACCTGAAACAAACCAATACATTCTCTGCCGATGTAGCCATTCAATGGATGAACATGCAGGTATGGCAGATGTACAAGTATCCGGGCATTGTTGGCAACGTAGCTTACTCACGCCATTATGCATACAGCGGCATTGCTTTGTATGAAGCCGTGGTACCGGGTATGCCATCTTATCAATCCATTGCGCCGCAATTGAATGGGTTAACAGGCTTGCCTAAAACAAAACCAGGTGCAGGTTACCATTGTGCTGCCAGTGCCAATGCAGCATTGGCTTATATGAACAAAAAACTATTCCCATCTGCCAGTGCAGAAAATAAACAGGCAATGGATAATTTAGAAGCAACCCTGCTTGCACAATACAGCAATGAAACAGATGCTGCAATAATAGAGCGCTCTGTTGCATTTGGCAAAGCTGTAGCTGAAGCTGTTTACAATTGGTCTGAAACAGACGGACATCAAGCAATAAACAATCCTTATACTTCACCTGCAGGAAAATCAGGAGGTATTTACTGGACTGTTCCAAACCCGATGCCTGTGCACAGCTTACCTTATATTGGAAACTTACGCCGCATGGTGGCAACAAGTGGCGAAGGAGCGGCATTGCCAGCGCCACCTTATGATGATTTGCAGGCCATGACCATTGAAGTGATCAATGCAAAACCAAACCCCGGCAGCAATGAACATTATATGGCTTTCTGGTGGAGAGATTTTCCTGGCACAAGTACACCGGGCCATTACGTAAGTATTTTAAGACAGGTATTACAAAAAGAGCATGCAACACTTGATGTAGCTGCCCTTGCTTATGCTTTAGGTGGAATTATTGATGTTGATATTACCATCAGCACCTGGCAGGACAAATACAAATACCTTCTTGCACGGCCTTTTAATTATGATGATGTGATCGGCCAGCCATTTACTGCACTTTTAGGTGCGCCGCATCCTGAATATCCTGCCGGTCATGCAACATTATCTGCTGCCAATGCTGAAGCTATGACGGCTATATTTGGCGACAACTATTCCTTTACCGACAGCACATTTTATATTTATGAAGCCTTGCCAAACCCTATTGGTAACAAACAACCGCCACGTTCATTTACCTCATTCCGTGCTGCAGGTGAAGAAGCCGGATGGTCAAGGTTATACGGCGGTATCCACTATCGTGTATCAATTGAAAAAGGTTTCTGGCAGGGAAGAAAAGTAGCCGACAATATTATAAAAACACTCAAGTTTAAAAAAGATTAACCTGCTAGTTACTGCCTAAACATGTCAACTCAAATGCTAACCAAACACTAATGAAAAAGGGAGTCTTTCGACTCCCTTTTCTATTTCACTTCTTTCTTTAAACTTATGCTTTGTACTGTGCTACTAAACCATTTGCCAGTTCCACCATTTTCTTAATGCCATCTTCCGGTAAAGCACCTTTCTTAAACTCAGCCAATACATCAGGTAATTTGTTTTCCATTTCCAGTAAGAAATGTTCTTCAAATTCTTTCACCTTACGCACAGGAACTGTGTTCAATAAACCGTTTGTACCAAGGTAGATAATCGCAATTTGCTTTTCTACAGCGTATGGAGTGTATTGAGCTTGTTTCAGGATTTCCACGTTACGTGCACCTTTGTCAATTACAGCTTTAGTAGCAGCATCCATATCACCACCAAACTTAGAGAACGCTTCCAGCTCACGGTAAAGAGCCTGGTCAAGTTTCAATGTACCAGCTACTTTCTTCATTGACTTGATCTGCGCATTACCACCCACACGGCTTACAGAGATACCTACGTTGATGGCTGGACGGATACCTGCGTTAAACAAGTTTGATTCAAGGAAAATCTGGCCGTCAGTGATCGAGATCACGTTTGTAGGGATATAGGCAGATACATCACCTGCTTGTGTTTCAATGATCGGTAATGCAGTTAATGAACCACCACCTTTCACTAAATGTTTAATGCTGTCAGGAACATCGTTCATGTTCTTTGCAACCTTATCATCGTTGATCACTTTCGCAGCACGCTCAAGCAAACGGCTATGCAGGTAGAATACGTCACCAGGGTATGCTTCACGACCAGGAGGACGCTTTAACAACAATGATACTTCACGGTAAGCTACCGCCTGTTTCGAAAGATCATCATAAATGATCAATGCAGGACGTCCGGTATCACGGAAGTATTCACCCAACGCAGCACCCGCATAAGGAGCATAGAACTGCTGAGGGGCCGGATCACTTGCAGAAGCTGCAACGATGGTAGTGTACTTCATAGCACCATTATCTTCCAATGTTTTCATCACACCGGCAATGGTAGAAGCTTTCTGACCGATCGCTACATAAATACAGTATACTGGTTTACCAGCATCAAAGAATTCTTTCTGGTTGATGATGGTATCAATTGCAATGGCAGTTTTACCTGTCTGGCGATCACCAATGATCAACTCACGCTGACCACGACCGATAGGAATCATAGCATCGATGGCTTTGATACCTGTTTGCAGAGGTTCTTTTACCGGCTCACGGAAAATTACACCAGGTGCTTTACGCTCCAATGGCATTTCATATAATTCACCGGTGATAGGTCCTTTACCATCGATTGGTTCGCCCAATACGTTGATAACACGACCGCTCATGCCTTCACCCACTTTAATAGAAGCGATTTGTGAAGTACGACGAACTTTTGAACCTTCTTTAATTCCTTTTCCTTCACCCATCATTACCACACCCACGTTATCTTCTTCAAGGTTCAGGGCAATGGCACGTACGCCGTTTTCAAATTCAACAAGTTCACCATAGCGAACATTGTTCAATCCATAAACACGGGCAATACCGTCGCCCGCTTGTAATACTGTGCCTACTTCTTCCAGGTCAGCACCTACGTTGAAGTTGCTTAACTGCTGGCGAAGTATCGCCGAAATTTCATCTGGTTTAATATCTGCCATGACGCTTTATTTTAAAAAGTTTTGTTATCGGATGTTACGTATATAAGTGTTCTTCTGGAATTGAGTTTGGATATCACGCAGGTCACGTGCAATACTTGCATCCACAAGGTTGCCTTTGTATTCAAGCTGGAAACCGCCAATGATGGCATCGTTCACTTCTGTTTCCAGTTCCACATTCTGCAAAGC
Organism: uncultured Lacibacter sp.; assembly: GCF_946479605.1. The sequence continues at coordinate 6,187 of NZ_CAMLGT010000068.1, read as the reverse complement.
AGCATCAGCCTTCACTTTCTTAATGATGGCCTGCTTCAGCTCTTCACTTGCAGGCGTAGCTGTTACCAGCTTTACACGATGGATATTTTTGATCTCGTTGTATTGCTCCACCACTGCAGCAGCAATTTCAGGAAGGTTGCTTTCACGGCCTTTCTGAATAAGCAGGTTGATAAAAGCAGCCGACAGCACACTTACCTTATTGCCTAAAACTTCTTTCACAATACTGCTTTTTTTATCGCTTTGGATAACAGGGCTGCGAAGCAAATTCGTTAACTCACGGCTTTGCTTACACACAGCCTGCAGATACTTCATATCCGCATGCACCGTATCAAGCTGGTTTTGCTCCTGTGCGAGCACGACCAGTGATTTTGCATAGCGTGTTGCGAGACGGGGATTCTGCATATTCGTTATGGTTGAAGATGTATGGTTAAAGGTATAAGGCCTTACGCCGTAAACCTTTTTCCTTTCACCTTTTTTCTTAGTTCAATTTGATTTCGTTTGCCAATGTGTTGATGTATGCTTCCTGATCGGCTTTGTTGCCAAGCTCACGACGCAAAACTTTTTCACTCACTTCAATTACCAAGTTACCAACCTGGTTCTTTACTTCTGTTAACGCAGCCAGTTTCTGGTGATTAATGGCAGCTTGTGCTTCAATAATAATTTTATTTGCTTCAGCTTTTGCCTGCTCTTTTGCTTCGTTGATAATCTTATCCTTTGTTTCACGTGCTTCTTTCAGCAATTGTGCACGCTCTTCACGTGCTTTTGCCAGCAACGCTTCGTTTTCGTTTTTCAACTGCGCCATTTCTGCTTTTACTTTTTCAGCAGAAGAAATAGCTTCAGCAATACCAGCTTCACGTTCGCTGATACCTTTCATGATAGGTTTCCATGCAAACTTTCCTAATACAAATAATAAAATAAGGAAAGCAATTGAACTCCAAAAAACCAGCCCAATGTCGGGAAGTACCAAAGGATTAATTTCTAAAAACATATCGTTTATTTAATAAAATACTAATCAAAAAAACTGTACAATGTAGAGAATACAGGCTCGCCACCCTGTGTTTTGAGCCTGTATTAAGTTTTGATGGATTAACCATTACCCAACAGGGCAACTACCACCGCAAACAGGGCAACCGCTTCTACGAACGCCGCAGCTACGATCATGTTTGCACGAATGTCATTTGCAGCTTCAGGCTGACGGGCAATACCTTCTACCGCACCTTTACCGATTTGGCCGATACCAATACCAGCGCCGATTGCAGCTAAGCCAGCACCAATTGCAGCAACACTACCTACTACCATTGTTTTGAGTTTTAAATTGTGATATAAAAAAGTTTACGCTACTTCAGGTTCGTGGTAATGAGGTTCATGATCATCGTGATGATGATGTTCCTCAATTGCCATTCCGATATACATGGCTGCAAGCATGGTAAAGATGAACGCCTGCAGGAACGCCACCAGCAATTCAATAAGGCTGATGAAGATTGCAAACGGCACCGCAATTGTTGCAGCAAATACCGATTTAAAAATAAAGATGAGACAGATTAAGCTTAATACCAGGATGTGACCTGCAGTAATGTTGGCAAATAATCGTATCATCAAAGAAATAGGTTTGGTAAACACACCCAGTAATTCAATTGGTGCAAGGAAGATCTTCATGGCTACCGGCATACCAGGCATCCAGAAAATGTGTTTCCAGTAATCTTTATTACCGTTGATGTTTACAAGAATGAAAGTGAACACAGCCAGTGTCATAGTAAAAGCAATGTTACCACTCACGTTTGCACCACCGGGGAAGAAAGGCACCAAACCTAAAATATTGTTGATCCAGATAAGGAAAAATACCGTTAATAAGAAGGGCATGTACTTGGCATACTTGTGACCGATGTTTGGCTTTGCAATATCATCACGCACAAACAGGATCAGCGGTTCCATAAATGATTGAAAACCCTTTGGTGCAGATTTAACACCGTGGCGCTTGTATGCATTTGCTACACTCAAAAAGATAAGCAGGAGAACAACTACTGTAAACAGCAGCGATGCAACGTTTTTGGTAATGGAAAAATCCCACACATTTTTTGTAGCCGCTTCATCAATTGAACCATCGGCATTCACTACTTTGATCTTGCCTTCAACTGTTTTATAAAGATAGTTGCCTTGGTAAGCAGCCGGGGCATGGTGCTCATCTACCAGGTTCGCTGAAGAAAACACTTCAAGACCTTTATCAGAATAAAGAATTACAGGCAGGGGAAGTGAAGTATGACCCCACAAATGCCAGCTATGATCGTCCTTAATATGCTCTAAGATGGTTTTGGTTACATCAAACTTACCTTCTTCGGCATGTGCAGCAGTACCGCCACCATGTTCTTCTGTCTTGTGATGCACAGTGTCCTGCGCAACGCTTGAATTATAAAAAAACATCATACCTAAGCTGAAAGCCGCTACCAGTAAGGATTTGAAGTTTTTGCCCGCCATACGTTTCCTGAAATTTGGCGCAAAGATAAGGAGTGGCGGGTGAAATTGGGGGTTCTATTGAAAGGAATACTGAAAAAAGTTATTCAGGCTGATCGAGCCCCATTTTGATGCGTTCGGCTTTGATTTTTTCGAGTTCACGTATATCATCAAGATCCTTTGGTCGAGCCACAGCTCTTTTATTTCGCAATAGGTGGTTGATATGCAAAAAAGGCACTTTCACCTCGTCAATTGCGGCAACCGAGGCTTTTTCGTAGCAATCATCAAAACTATATTCCTCCAGCCCTTTCATACTAGTCATTATATCTAATACTATTCCGGGGCCTACATAAAACTGCGACCAACCGGGAATAAACTGTGTTGTTTCGAATGATAAAAAATCCCCATAACCAAGATCCTGAAATGATTTTCTGAGTCGTTTGCGGTTATCCAAGGTATCCTTGATCCAGATATCGAGATCGTCTGTAACTCTGTTGTGGCCATTAAAGTTTACAGATAGGCCGCCTACCATGATATATAAAACCTGATTATTATTCAGCACCTGCCAGAACTCAAGTAAACTTTCGTCCATTATATCCATAAGTAGCTTTTGAAAAATTACTTTTTGTGTGTAATGACAGCCCTTTTAAACATAATGCCTCTTTTCAACATCTGGCAAAATAATTTAAACTTTTCCTCATCGGTCATGAGGATAGCTTCACGGCGTTTAGCTGTTTCATACTCTTCCTGTCGTGAATAAGGAATGAAGGTTTCGTTGAGTATTGAAAGCTCAGAATTACTATCGTACTTTTTTCTTTCCACTACCTGCAATTTAACTAATATCTCCCGCTTTGCCTACACAATGGCTTTTGAAAACTGCATTTCGTGGAGCTTGGCATAATAGCCGCCCTGCATCAGCAATTCTTCGTGTGAGCCAACTTCCTTTATTTCACCTTTGTCCAGTACAATGATCTTATCTGCCTTGCGGATAGTGGAGAGGCGGTGAGCGATGACAATAGATGTGCGGCCTTCAATTAACTTATCAATGGCGTGCTGGATCATTTGCTCGGTTTCTGTATCAACAGCTGAAGTAGCTTCATCTAATATCAATACCGATGGGTTAAATAAAATGGCCCGTATAAAACTCAGCAACTGGCGCTGGCCCTGGCTCATAGTAGCACCACGTTCCATCACATTAAAATCATAGTTGCCGGGAAGGCGCATAATAAAATCGTGCAGGCCAATGAGCTTAGCCGCTTCCACCACCTGCTCTTTACTGATGGATTCATTGCGGAGCGTAACATTATCTGTAATAGTGCCGGCAAACAGGAATACATCCTGCAGTACCACACCTATTTTACTACGCAAAGCATCCAACTCATAGTGCTCAATGTTTACATCATCCAGCTGAATTTTTCCCTTTTGTATATGGTAAAGCCTGTTCAGTAAACTAATGATGGACGTTTTACCACTTCCTGTATGCCCAACAATGGCAATGGTTTCACCTGGATTGGCCGTAAAGCTGATGTCCTTCAGCACCCAATTCTCATCATTATAAGCAAACCATACTTTATCGAACTCAATTTTTCCGGGCACCGTACCTGTTGGCCGGTGTGCATCAGGCAAAGACTCCGCAATTTCATCTGTATTATCCAACACTTTAAACACACGCTCACTGGCAACCATACCCATTTGCAATACATTGAATTTATCTGCAATAAACCGCAATGGTCTGAAAAGCATATTCAATAAAAGGATAAACGCCATGATCTCGCCCGCCATCTTTGCAGCTTCTTTTTCTGTGCCGGAAACAGCTTGCCCTGCTCCAAACCAAACCAGCAAGCCCAACGATACGGCAAGTATGATCTCTACTACCGGAAAAAAAACGGAGTAAGCAAAAATGGCCTGGATATTTGCATTACGGTGGTCTTTGTTGATCTTATTGAACTTGTTGAATTCTTTCTCTTCTACCGCAAACGCCTGCACTACCTGCATACCCTGTATATGTTCCTGCACAAACGCATTTAGTGCAGCCACCGCATTACGCACACGATGGAAACTTTTGTTCACACTTTCTTTAAAATAATACGTAGCAAGAATAAGGAAAGGAAAGGGAATTAAACACACCAGCGTTAACAGCGGATTGATATAAAACATGGTGAACAACACGGCGATGATGGTGAGAAAATCAGCGAGGATGGGAATAAACCCTTCAGCAAAAACATCACTGATGGTTTCAATATCATTTACAGTTCGTGTGGTTAATGTGCCGATAGGTGTTTGATCGAACTGGCGGAGATTAAGACCAAGTATTTTCTTAAACACATTCACCCGCAGATCACGCACTACAGTTTGCCCCAGCCATGCAGTGTAATAAGAAAAGAAAAACCGGAGAACAGTTTCAATAATGATCAGCAATATCTGGTAAACAGTTATGCGGATCACCATTTCAGCCATGTTATGCTGAATATAATCATTCACCGTGGTATTGATCAGCCATGGACGGATGGGAGCTATTACTGCCAACACAATTGCAAGAATAATAGAACTGTTCAACCTTCTTCTGTATGGCGATGCAATGCGTATGATCCTGCTGAGTAACCGGAAATCGAACACTTGTTTTTTCCCTTCTTTCTTTGCCAAGCCTTTTACTGATTTAAAGCCAAAGTTAAATGCTTTCATTTTGCAACCACAACCGTGGCTACTGACCGGAAGCTAAAAAGGATGAATGGCAAACTTACGACCGGTACTTACGGTTAAAATAGATGAGTGAAAACAAACTGGCAAACACACCCACAGCTGCAAAGCCTATTACAAGCTGCGAATAAAACTCAACCCAGTTTAACTGAAGTTGCAAAAATTCTTTTGTCAGCATTACTGTAATACTACCGAGATACCCCCAGGCATCGGCCACATAAATTAGAAAGCCCACATTACCAGCAATGCTGAACGAAGCCAGCAACCGTTCAAAAAACACACTATTAAAAAGTACATAAGAAATATACAAGCCAAGGCCCGTAAGCTGCATCCACAATGCACCATCAAGCCAGCTCATCCGAAAACAGAAAGAAGCAATACCTGTTAGCAGAAATCCAATGATCAGCAACACATGAATGATCCGGAAGGCACGCATATTCTTACGAACAAATACCAGTATACCGATCAACCCCAGCACAACCAACGATGTAATGGTTTCGGTTTTTGCAAATACCGATGCGTTACCACCATAGCCAAGCTCCGTCCACATATTCGCCATGTAGTTATCACGCAGTTCACGCATAATGGTAAGCAGCAAGTAAATGATTACAAATGCCACAACCCCGCCGCTGAATTTTTTCAGGAACTGTTGCCGTTCAGTTTGATTCATTGGTAAACGAATGGTGCGTTCAGCCACATCATCAGCATCCGGCGCAGGTGCTTTTTCCAGCAATGCATAAAAAATAACCAGTGGCACAGCAAACAATGATGCTGTTGCAAACGGCATCCAGTATTCACTCACACCCCAGTCAAGCATCAACCATTTTCCGATGCTTCTGCTAAAGCCGCCTGCAAAAATGAAACTAACAGCCAGCACCACACCAATAAAATCCGTCGCTCTTCTTCCTTCCACATAACTGAACACAACGCCCCACATAAAACCGAGTGTAAATCCATTGATCAGAAAACAAAGCATACCAAAAGGTGCAGGCACAATTGCAAACAACAACAAACTAAGCCAGGCCACACCCACCATCAGCAA
>NZ_CAMLGT010000067.1 GCF_946479605.1 uncultured Lacibacter sp. | reverse complement strand
CGCACATTTCTTTCAGATTGCGAAGCCCTTCTTCAAACTGGCCGTTCAGCTGCTTGGTAATAGATGGCCCCATTAACCGGGCTACCGGAAAAGGAAAAGCACCACGGTTTCGCCATACTACTTTTGTTCCTTCAGCAGTATCAGTAAAATCCCATGCATCATCAGCTGCTGATTTAAACGGCTTCAGGAATACAAGATCGAAATTGATGGCTTTGCCTGGTGTGGCTGAGCGTACGGTAAGGCTGCCCTCGCCTACTTTCTTACCGTTCCAGTAATACTTATGCCCAACATGCATAGGGCTGCCGGTAATAGCTGTTTGCGCATCCGGCTCCATTTTGGCCCAGGGGTTCCATGCCTTGTAATAATTGAGGTCGGCTACCTTATTATATACTTCGGCAGCAGGGCGGTTAATAATGATCGTTTTTTCAACCAGGTACTTGCCGGGCAATACGGCTGCTATCAGCAATGTGAGTGCTATCAGTCCGAGTACGACATAAAGAATGACGAGAATCATGCAGATTGTTTTTAGTTTGCTTAAAGATAGTAATTCCTTGTTTTGACTTTTAACCTTTCCTCCAATACCTTTGCGCCTGCCATCCGAACCCTCGGTGAAGGTTGGTCACTAAACATTTTTCATTTTTAAATTATTGATCCATGAAAGTTACTGTAGTAGGTGCCGGTGCTGTAGGAGCTACCTGTGCTGATAATATTGCCCGTAAAGAACTGTGTTCTGAATTAGTATTACTTGATATTAAAGAAGGTGTTGCGGAAGGTAAGGCGCAGGATATGATGCAAACAGCCGCCCTCCTTGGTTTTGATACCAAGATCGTTGGCAGCACAAATGATTACAGTAAAACTGCAAACAGTGATGTTGTAGTGATCACTTCCGGTTTACCACGTAAACCCGGTATGACCCGTGAAGAACTGATTGGTGTAAATGCAGGCATTGTAAAAAGTGTATGCGAAAACATTCTGAAATATTCGCCTGATGCCATCATCATCATCATCAGTAACCCAATGGATACAATGACTTACCTGGCATTAACATCAACAGGCTTACCAAAGAACCGCATTATTGGTATGGGTGGTACACTCGACAGCAGCCGTTTCAAATATCAGTTGAGCCAACACTTAGGTTGCTCACCTGCTGATTTGAATGCAGTGGTTGTGGGTGGTCATGGTGATACAACAATGATTCCGTTGATCCGCCTTGCAACATGGAACAGCGTTCCTGTAACGAAATTCTTAACTGCTGAACAGCAAGAGAAGATCGTAAAAGATACAATGGTGGGTGGCGCTACACTTACTGCACTCATTGGTACATCTGCATGGTATGCACCAGGTGCTGCCGGAGCTGCAATGGTAGAAAGCATTTTGCGTGATGAAAAGAAACTCTTTACTTGCTGCGTAGCGTTAGATGGTGAATACGGACAAAAAGATATTTGCTTAGGTGTGCCTGTTACCATTGGCCGCAACGGTTGGGAAAAAATTCTTGACTTTGAATTGAATGCTGATGAGCAAGCTGCATTTAACAAGAGTGCAGATGCAGTAAGAAATATGAATGATGTGTTGAAAACACTTTAACAATAAGCTAATTTGCTGATTAGCTAATGTGCTAATACAAAACGGTTTCACTTTTGTGAAACCGTTTTTTTATTTCATGCGTTCATCAACGTAATGTTTTAGCCCAAGCCTGTGCTGTTGCAGCAATCGCTTCCACATCCTGCAGTTTCATACATTTAAAATGTTTTTTGGGGCAGCTGTCTCGGCCAATTTTTGAACAGGGCCGGCAGGAAAGATTGCTTACTTCAAACTTTGTTGTTTGAACAGGTGAATGCCCATAGTAAGGTGCCACACCAAGCAAAGGCATGGTGTTTCCCCAAACAGCGATCACCGGTTTTTTTAATGCCGCAGCAATATGCATTAAACCGGTATCATGTGCTATAATGAGTTTTGCTTTACGAACCAGATCAGCACTTTCAGTGATGGAGAATTTGCCACATGCATTGTAGATTTTCACGCTGTCAATAGCAGCAATCGCATCACCGGCTTCTTTATCATCGGGCCCGCCTAACAATACAACAGGATGATGTAATGCTGCACAAAGCTGCTGCAGTTTTTCTACCGGCAACCGCTTGGTAAAGTGTGCTGCACCAATAACAATTCCAATATAGCCCAATGCATGTGAATATGGCAGATCTGTTTGTTTGATCTCATCTTCCTTAGGAATAAAGAAGTCCATTCCTTTTCCATCATTCTTTACGCCAAATGATTTTACGGTATCAAGATTCCGGTCAACAATATGCACATCAGGCATTCTGTTGATCTTAAAATTCACCAGCAGGAATTTTTCAATATTCAGTTTGTTAAAGGAGTACGCTTTTACTTTCAATGCACGCTTAATGCGTAATGTGCGCAGGTTATGATGCAGATCAATGATGTAATCAAACTTCTCTTCCTTCAGTTCATGCATCAGCAAATCCCAATCGTTATTGAGGTAATGAAATTTATCAACGTAGGGATTGGAAGAAATAACCTGACGAAAACTGAACTTGGTAAGGTAATGCACTTCTGCATCGGGCACCTGTTGTTTTAAACAACGCACTACCGGTGTGGTAAACACGATGTCGCCAATGGAACTGAAACGGATGATCAGAAATTTCATTCAATTAGGTTCATGGTTAATGGATCATGGTTCATAGCATCACACTATAAACTATCAACTACAAACTATTCACTTTTTTCTATGGCAGCACATCGTCTCCTTCAACAAAGTTGAGGTCTTTATGAAAAGTTTCTCTTGTAAAATAAGCTGCGGCCATTGTAATGGCCATAATAATAACAGCAGTGTAAATACCGCCTTTCACATAACCCACGCCTTCCAGTTCACGCAGAAATTTAAACAAAGGAAGTATAAATATTGCCAGCATACCCCGTACCATATTCGGAATGGTGGTAGCTGCAGTTGCACGAAGGTTTGTACCAAACTGTTCTGCCCCCATTGTAACAAATATTGCCCAGAAACCTGTACCAAAACCAAGTCCGGCACAAATCCAGTACATATTAGCGGCAGTACCATTCCACTGTGTGGTAAAATAAAGGATCATGAACACAACAGTAATACTATAAAACAGATAGAGTGCTTTCTTACGGCTTTTCATCCATTGGCTTACAAAACCAATAGCAATATCCCCTACTGATATAGCGGCATATGCATACATAATGGCTTTACCGGGATCAACTGCTTCTGTTATCCCAAAGTTCTTTGCAAACTCACTTGAAAAAGTAACCAATACGCCAATTACAAACCAGGTGGGTAATCCTATCAATATGCCGCAGATGTATCGCTTAAAACGATCGGCATTTGTAAACAGCATAAAGAAGTTTCCACGCTTTACATTCATCTTCTTCACTTCATGAAACATCCCCGATTCAAATACCGATATACGCAGCACTAACAGCAGCATGCCTAATCCTCCGCCAATAAAATAACAGGTACGCCAATGGAAATTTTCTTTCATGACAAAAGCAACAACTGCTCCTGTTAAACCAATACCGGCAACAAGAGATGTTGCAATACCCCGCTTTTGTTTTGGTGCAAGTTCCGACACCAGTGTAATACCAGCACCCAATTCACCTGCCAAACCAAGACCGGCAATAAACCTGATCCATTTGTATTGCTCTACTGTTTCTACAAAACCATTGGCAATATTTGCAAGCGAATAAAGAATGATCGATCCAAACAAAACGCTTAATCGTCCTCTCTTATCGCCAATCACACCGGCAATAATTCCACCCAGCAAGAGCCCCCACATCTGCCATTGAAGAATAGCTTCTCCTTTTACCAGTACATCTGCATCTGAAAGCCCCATTGATTTTAAACTGGGGATGCGGATGATACCAAACAACAACAGATCATAAATATCCACGAAGTAGCCCAACGCTGCTACAATAACCGGGATTGACAGAATAGAGCTGGATGATTTATTAGCAAGCATAGATGAGTTTACTCTTCGTTTGTTTTGGGCTTATCAGCTTTTTTGCCGAAGAAGAATTTCCAGAACACCGGAGCAGTTGTAACGGCAATGATAATGATAATGATTAACTCCAGTTTATCCTTCAGCTCAATACCAAACTGGTGCTTCACCCATATTTGTAAAAAGTGACCTGCAAAGATCATACTGATGACCCAGGTAATACAGCCCACCACATTATAGAAAACAAACTTCTTGCGATCCATTCCTACAATACCGGCAATAATAGGTGCAAATGTGCGGATAAACGGAAGAAACCTTGCAAACACAATAGCACCACCACCATACTTCTCATAAAAATCATGTGCCTCGTGGAGATAGCGTTTTTTAAACAGCATGTTATCTTTCCAGTTGTACATAGCAGGACCAATTTTACGGCCTGTCCAGTAGCCAACAAGATTGCCCAATATACCTGCAACCGAAATAAGTGAACAAAGTACCAGCAGCTCAACCCACTCATTACGCACAGCTCCCATACCAATTACTTTTAAAAACTCATGCGCCAGATTGCTGCTGTAAATACCGGCAACAAACAACAGGCTGTCGCCTGGGAAAAAGAACCCGAACAATAAACCTGTTTCAGCAAAAATGATAAAGAGCAGCAACCACAAGCCACCATATTTGATATAGAACATCGGGTTCAGCAGATCTTTCCAGGTAAACAGTTTGTGCAATTCTACCGTTGAGCCTTCAGTAAGATCAGCTACTGCCATCTTTTTTGCTTCGTAATTCCCGCCGGCAAATGTTACAGAATCGGCAGCATTAAGGGTTAGTGTAACACTGCCATCTTTTGCTGTACTGTACTCCACCTCGTCAACCATAAACTTATCAGCTGTTGCCTCGTATTGGTTAAGCACACGCAACTTTACCTGCTTTTGTGCATATAAAGCATTACCACAAAGAATTGCTACAAAAACTACTACTACCTGAATCAATCTTTTATTCATGTTCAATTTTATCCTTTTTTAAACTGTCTTGTTTCGTTAAATATGATCAGGCATGATGTGAATGATGATCGTGCCCGCTATGATCGTGATGATGCCCATCGTGCAACTCTCCTTCCCACTTACTTACAACGGTAGTTGCCAAGGCATTGCCCACCACATTGGTAGCACTGCGGAACATATCGCAAAAGTGATCAATAGGAAGAATGAGGGCCACTCCTTCAGGCGGAATATTAAACATGGCGCATGTAGCCAACACCACAACCAATGATGCACGGGGTACACCTGCAATGCCTTTGCTGGTAAGCATGAGCACCAGCAGCATTGCCAGCTGCGTACCGAGATCGAGTTGTATGCCATAAGCCTGGGCTATCGCCAAACTTGCAAATGTCATATACATCATACTACCATCAAGGTTGAACGAATAACCAAGTGGTAATACAAATGCTACAATTTTATCCTTGCAACCGAAACGTTCCAGTTCTTCGGTAAGCTTTGGAAATACTGCTTCGCTGCTGGTTGTACTGAAAGCAATGAGCAATGGCCCGCCAATGCGGCGCAACAACACCTTCATACGATGAGGGCCGAGAATTAAGTAACCTGCACCAATTAAAATAACCCAGAGAATTGCAATACCTAAAAGGAAATATGCAAAGTAAATAATATAAAAATTGAATATGCTAAGCCCTTTTGCCGCTACCACAGCAGCTAATGCACCAAACACACCAATGGGTGCAAAGTTCATGACATAGTTCACCATTTTTAAAATGATGTGCGATGCCACATCCAATGCTTTGATCAATGGTTTGGTATAATCACCAATGGCTGCTGCTGCTACACCAAAGAAGATAGAGAAGACAACGATCTGTAAAATCTCATTCGAAGCCATTGCTTCAAACAAACTCTTGGGAATAATATGCTCCACAAAATTCTGGATGGAGAAGGTAGATGTTTTTGTCATCAGGTCTTTTACACCTTCTGTATCCGCCTGGCTAAGATCAATATAAGTACCGGGTTTGAAAATGTTTACCAATAACATCCCTAATAGCAAGGAAGCAAGTGAAGCTGTAATAAACCACAGTAAAGCTTTACCACCAACCCGGCCAACAGCTTTCAGATCGCCCAGTTTGGCAATGCCCACCACCAGTGTACAAAATACCAATGGTGCAATGATCATTTGCACAAGACGGATGAAAATACTGCTGAGCAGTTTGATATTTTTTGAAAAACTCTGGATGGTTTCAGCCGATGCGGTACTGTGAATGATGTATCCCACTGCAATACCAAGGATCATCGATGCAATAATGTAAATCGTTAACCGGTTTCCCTTACCCATGCTTCTTTGTTAAATGAGCCGCAATATACGGCATTCGGGTTGCACCCAAGCTCCGTTAAACCGTTAATAAATCTTTTGATGGTTATTTGCAATAAATCTCTATTTTTCCAGCTTATTATTGTTAGTAATCGTAAATCTATAACCAATCTTAAAGTATGAGTTTATTTGCTAAAAAGCCGCTGGAACAGATGCTGGCACAGGCCGAAGGAAAAGGCCTGAAGCGTACCCTTGGAGCCGGTAACCTGGTTGCCTTGGGCATTGGCGCCATTATTGGTGCAGGGCTTTTCGTAAGAACCGCTGCTGCTGCAGGACAGGCAGCCGGTCCTGGTGTTACCCTTTCATTTATTGTTGCTGCAATTGGCTGCGCCTTTGCAGGTTTATGTTATGCAGAATTTGCTGCCATGATCCCCATTGCAGGTAGTGCCTATGCATACAGCTACACAACCATGGGCGAACTTGTTGCATGGATCATTGGCTGGGCTTTGATCATGGAATATGCATTGGGTGCAGCTACTGTATCTATTGCATGGAGCGAATATTTAAACAAGCTGTTTGGAGGAGCTATTCCGTATGAATGGACCCACTCACCGTTTGAAAGCTTTACCGATTCAGCAGGTGTTCATCATTCAGGCATCATGAATGCGCCAGCATTAATCATCTTATTATTATTAACGCTACTGTTAATTAAGGGAACACAGGAAAGTGCTATTGTAAACATGATCATCGTGTTTATTAAAGTGGGTATCGTGTTACTGTTTATTGCAATTGGCTGGCAGTTCATTAATCCTGAAAATCATACACCTTACCTTATTCCTGAAGGAACAGCTCCTGTCACCGACCAGGCAGGTAAAGTAATTGCCGATTACAGTGGCTGGAACAAACATGGCTGGGGAGGGATTCTTGGTGGTGCTGCTATTGTATTCTTTGCCTTTATTGGTTTTGATGCGGTGAGTACAGCTGCACAGGAAGCAAAGAATCCAAAACGTGATATGCCGATTGGTATCCTTGGTTCACTGGTTGTTTGTACCATTCTTTATATTTTGTTCGGTCACGTATTAACAGGTGTTGCAAACTGGCAGGATTTTGTTGATCCTGAAAAAGGACGTGAAGCTTCAGTTGCTTATGCTATCTCACAATACATGACAGGTTACGGTTGGTTGGCTACAGCAGTTACTGTTGCTATCCTTGCCGGTTTCTCTTCTGTAATTCTTGTGATGCTCATGGGCCAGAGCCGTATCTTCTACACAATGAGTAATGATGGTTTGATCCCGAAAGCATTTGGTGAACTGCATCCAAAACACAAAACTCCCTACAAGGCCAACTGGATCCTGTTTATTTTCGTTGGTTTGTTTGCAGCATTTGTGCCAGGACATGTTGCCGGCGATCTCACATCGTTTGGTACGCTCTTCGCATTTGTATTGGTAAGTGCAGGCGTTTGGATCCTACGTGTAAAAGCACCTAACATTCAACGTCCGTTCAAAACACCTATCTATCCTGTAGTATCAGCATTGGGTGTTATCATCTGTACAGCCATGATCATTGGCCTCGATTCACAAACACTGAAAGTGGCCTTTGCATGGATGGCCATTGGTTTAGTGGTGTACTTCCTGTACAGCCGTCATCACAGCAAATTGAAAAATCCTTCGGAAATATTACCACACGCATCAGATTTTGAGCGTAAGGATTAATATTCCACAGATATTTTATACAAAACGTCCTGCCTTGTGCGGGACTTTTTTTGTTTACAGCCCATCTCCCTAAATTTGCGCCCTAATCAATATTTAAAATGGGACGGATTTTTGAAGTAAGAAAGAGTACCATGTTTGCCCGCTGGGACCGCATGGCCAAACAGTTTACCCGTATTGGTAAAGAAATTGTGATTGCTGTGAAAGCCGGCGGACCTGACCCCGGAACAAATGCTGCTCTTCGCCGTTGCTTTCAAAATGCCCGTAGTGTGGGAATGCCCAAAGACCGTGTGGAAGCTGCTATTAAACGTGCACAGGGTAAAGAACTGATTAACTACGATGAAATTTTATACGAAGGTTATGCGCCGCATGGTGTTGCTATTTTGGTGGAGACTGCAACCGATAACCATGTGCGTACTGTTGCCAACGTAAAAAGTCATTTCAATAAAGGTGGTGGTTCGCTGGGTAACAGTGGTGCTGTAAGTTTCCAGTTTAAAAAGATGGGGGTGTTTAAACTGAAGCCCGAAGGTTTAAATGCAGAAGAAATGGAACTGGAGTTGATTGATTTTGGTTTGGAAGAGTTGGGTGAAAGCACGGGAGAAAACGGCGAAGAGATTTTAGTGGTGCGTTGTGCATTTGCCGACTTTGGCAACATGCAAAAAGCACTGGAAGATAAAGGCATTACTCCTTTGAGTGCCGAACTGGAATGGATCCCTACTACAACTGTTCCTGTTACCGATGCGCAGGCAGAAGACATCAGTAAATTAATTGAACGCCTGGAACAGGATGATGATGTGCAGAAGGTGTTTCATAATATGGGATAAACATAAGTACGAGGTACGAAGTTGGAAGTACGAAATAAAAACGAAAGGCTGCAGGTTGCAGCCTTTCGTTTTTCAGCGATCATCCAATATCTTTAAGTATGGAACATCCTGACAGGTTGGTTTTATTTGATGGCGTTTGCAACTTCTGTAATTTCTGGATACAGTTTGCGCTGAAACATGATAAGCAAGGGAAACTGATGTTCGGATCATTGCAAGGAACAACAGCACAAAAACTCTTACCTCATTACAACATTGACCCCACTGTTATTACTTCGGTTATTTTTATTGAAGATGGCATTGCTTACCGTGAATCAACAGCTGCATTAAAAGTAAGCAGACATTTAGATGGCGGCTGGAAGTTGCTGTATGCTTTAATGATTATTCCTGCATTTCTGCGTGATGGAATTTATAAATGGATAGGCCGTAACCGTTACAAATGGTTTGGCAAACAGGAAAGCTGTATGTTGCCAACAGCAGAACAACGGAAAAGATTTGTGGAATAAAATGAAGCGACAGGCCTATATATGTTTTACACAACATCCATTCGTACTTCTTACCTCTTACCTCAAATCTCAAACTCCCCTTTCATGTAAAACACACATTCTCCGCCCATCATCACACGTTCTGTACTTTTTTGTTCGCAAACAAGATCGCCACCACGTTTGCTCAACTGCTTTGCCTGCATTCGTTTCTTATCCAGTTTTTCACTCCAGAAAGGGATCAATTGCGAATGAGCGGAGCCTGTTACCGGATCTTCATCAATACCTGCCGATGGCGCAAAAAAGCGTGAAACAAAATCAACCGTATTTCCTTTTGCAGTAAGAATAACCATTTCGCCTGTTTTCTTCATTGCAGTAAAATCAGGCTTAGCATTGATCACTTCTTCTTCCGTTGCCACTTCAATCAACAGATCACGGTATTTGTAAGCACCAAGTATTTCTTTTACACCAAGTATCTCAGCAATACCATCAGGATAATCAGTAATACGTTCAGGCTTCCACGATGGAAAATCCATTTCATAATTGAATCCGTTTTTTTCCACCGTAAGCAATCCACTTTTTGAACTGAATGTAACAGATGGTTTTAAAAAACCAAGTTGCGTATATAAAACAAAAGCACTTGCTAATGTTGCATGGCCACAAAGATTGATCTCCAGTTCAGGAGTAAACCAGCGGATATCAAAATCGGCTTCTTTCTTTTCTGAAGGAACAAAGAATACAGTTTCAGCCAGATTATTTTCCATGGCCAGTTGCTGCATCAACATATCATCGATCCATTTTTCCAACGGAACAACAGCAGCAGGGTTTCCTTTGAATAAAGTTGAAGTGAATGCATCAACCTGGTATAATGTATAACGCATGGTATAAAATTAATACAGCAATCTACTGAAAGAACAAGTACAAGTGTTGCTGTTTCTTACAGGCGGTTATTACCGGCGATATATATCGGGCAAAGCTAGTTTGTAACGAACGACAATGATCCTTAAGGCAACAATAAACATGATGGAAATAATAGAGGCAAAAGGCGAGAACATATCTACTTTCAGCAACAGCAGGTATAAAATGCCCCCTAGAATAGAAGCAGACGCATAGATCTCTTTACGGAACACCAGCGGTACATTGTTCAACAGCACATCTCTTATTACACCACCAAACGATCCGGTAATGGTACCCAATGCCACACAAATACCCGGGCTAAACTCAAGCTGTAAACCTCTCTGCACGCCAATCAACGTAAACAGGCCAAGACCAAACGCATCAAACAGGAATAAAGTAATGGAAAAACGCTTCAGAAATTTACCAAAGAACATGGTTGCTATGGCAGCTGCAATAATCACCAGGGTTGTTGTGCCGCTACGCAACCATCGTACAGGTGTATCACCAATCAACAGATCACGCAATGTACCACCTCCAATCGCAGTAACAAACGAAAGAATGATGACACCAAAGGGATCAAGCTTTTTCTCGATGGCAGAGAATGCCCCCGATACGGCAAAAGCAAATGTTCCGAGTATGTCAATAATGGAAAGGAAAGACATTGTTGTGAAAGTGAATGGTCAATTAAAAATAAGCAATTGGCAATTTACAATAAGCAACAATGTCAAACATCAGTATTTATCCGGATTGTTAAGCATGTGATTTAAAAGCTTACCAACCTGGGTATTCAAATCACACAATTCACTATACTCTTCCTGGGAAATATATTGACAGGCAAATGCGAACTCAAGCCAACCTTCTGTTTCTGAATTTTCCATATCAGAGTCAGATATTTTAGAAACGAAATGTGCAGGGTACCTCTTCTTCCTGTAAGCTTCACGCAAACAAATACAAACACTCCGTGAAGAACGTCTGATCTGGTCTGTAAGAGAATACGTTTCTTCTTTTGGAAATGTTTTAGTCCGTTGGAAAATTTGCATTGCAAGTGCAAAGGCAAACTGATACACTTTGGTATCTTTCACAGTTTTAGCAGCCACATTATTGGTATTTGATAACAAACTACACCAACGTTGCCTATTCCTTATTGACTATTGCCCGTTGCTTCCCTTATTCCCTCATCATTTCCTGCAGCACCGTCATGATCTCTTCCACGTTTGGTTTGCTGAAGTAATCACCATCGCTGCCATAAGAAGGGCGATGTTCCTTACCGGTAATGGTACGTGGAGCAACATCCAGATATTTATAACCGCCCTGCTCTTCCATGACTTTGTTGAACATGTAAGCAGCAGCTCCACCGGGAACATCTTCATCAATAAAAGCAATACGGTTTGTATGTTTTAATGATGCAAGAATAATATGATTCACATCAAAAGGTAACAATGTACGC
Organism: uncultured Lacibacter sp.; assembly: GCF_946479605.1. Next base: position 3,249 of record NZ_CAMLGT010000067.1, on the reverse strand, counting down.
ACATCAATGATCTCACAACTGATGCCCAGTTTTTCCAGCTGCTGTGCAGCTTCTTCAATAATGCGTAAAATGGAACCGTATGATACAATGGTGATATCTGTACCCGTTCTGATCACTTCCGGAATACCCAATGGTACGGTGAAGGAAGAAAGGTTGGATGGTAATTTTTCTTTTAAACGATAACCATTCAGACATTCAATCACAAGCCCCGGTTCACTGCTTTGCAGCAATGTGTTGTACATGCCTGCAGCCTGCACCATGTTACGTGGCACACATACATACATACCACGAAGACTGTTAATGATCATACCCATTGGCGATCCGCTATGCCAGATACCTTCTAAACGATGACCTCTTGAACGAACGATCAACGGTGCACTTTGCCTGCCTGCAGTACGAAACTGGAGTGTAGCCACATCATCTGTTAACGGCTGCAGTCCATACACCAGATAATCGAGGTATTGAATTTCGGCAATGGGACGAAGACCACGCATAGCCAAACCCACACCCTGCCCCATAATGGTCAATTCACGAATGCCCGTATCAAAAATGCGGTCAGCACCATGCTTTGCCTGCAAACCAGCAAACCCCTGGTTCACATCACCAATAAAACCAAGATCCTCACCAAACGCAACAACCTTGGGGTTATTGGCAAACAACTCATCAAAATAACGGTTAAGGATTTCGTAACCATTCAGCACAGTTGCTTCCTCATCATATTCGGCAGGCTGTTCAGCAACCTTCATGGCACTTGCAGCACCTTCATGATAAAGATGTGTATTGAACAAAGCCTTGTTCTCTTCCTGCAATTTATTGTACAAAGTATGTGCGGGCGAAGAAGATACACCTGTTGCCATCATGCCTTTATACAAAGCACTCATGACATCCCTGCGGTTAGGTTCACGTTGTAATTTCAGTTCTTCTATCACTGCTTCCACTGCTTCCCGCTGTGTAATATCAGTTATGGAGGAACTCAGCGCATCTGTTACAAGCGCCACCTGTTCCTTTATCGGTTTTTCATACTCCTGCCATGCTGCATTTTTTTCACTACGCACAAACTCTTTCACTTCACGTTCAATATCGCTTAACTCATCATCGTTTGCAAGATTGTTTTCAATCACCCATTCCTTCATCTTCTTAATACAATCCCACTCACGCTCCCATTGCAGGCGCTCTGTTGTTTTGTAACGCTCATGGCTACCCGAAGTAGAGTGTCCCTGCGGTTGCGTTACTTCCTCCACATGAAACAAAGCAGGTGTATGTGTGGCACGGATCTTTTCAATACCGGCTTCAAACACTTCGCACATACCGGCATAATCCCATGCTTTTACTTTATAAATTTCAATACCATTGGTCCCTTCCTTTTTCTGAAATCCTTTCAACGCTTCAGAAACAGAACCTTTGGTGGTCTGGTATTTTTTGGGAACAGAAATACCATATCCATCATCCCATATAAAAACAGCCAATGGTATTTGCTGAACTGCAGCAGCATTCATGGTTTCCCAGAAATGTCCTTCGCTGGTTGATGCATCACCAATAGTGGCAAAACATACTTCATTACCATTATCAGATAGATTGGCAAATGGTTTCAATACATCAGAATGACGAAAGAGTTTGGATGCAAGCGCCAAGCCCACTGAACGGGGCATTTGCGCAGCTGTGGGTGCCATGCCCGAAGTGAGGTTCTTCCTGTTTACAAGATCAAGAAAATTGCCGTCTGCATCAACAAAGGCTGAAGCAAAATGCGAGTTCATCTGCCTGCCGGCACTGTGCGGATCATTGGCCGTATCAGGATCGGCATATAACTGAGCAAAAAACTCTTTGATGGTCGCCACACCTGTTGCAAAGGCAAAAGTCTGGTCACGGTAATAGCCACTGTAAAAATCACCAGGTTTAAAAAACTTGGCCATTGCCAGTTGGGGCACTTCTTTTCCATCGCCAAAAATGCCAAACTTGGCTTTACCGGTAAGTACTTCCTTTCGGCCAAGCAGGCTGGCTTCACGACTGAGGCAAGCCATCCTGTAATCCTGTAACACCTCCTGCTTAAAATGCTCGAATGAAAGCTGCTGAAGTTGCAAGGTTTCGTTAGTGGTTGAATCCATCCCGCAAAAATAAATGATTTACCCCCACATTAACACTCGTAAGCCGGTTTGGTGAAAACAGAGGTATTGATGTGAAAAACCGACAAGCTGGGTGAGGCCGCCTGTAAACAGCAACCTGTAGCAGTAATCACTAATAAAATTTTGTGAAAGGCAACCTTCCTGCTGTATGAACTGTCTGTTCTAATACTTACTTTTACAGGACTAATTATAAATATTTATGAAAAAGCATGCTCTTACCCTTTGCGCCGGTTTACTGTTGGGCTTTGTGGGTTTTGCACAAAACCATGACGGGCATAACCACAGCGCAACCACAAACACCACAACCCCAGCCCCAAAACCAGAAAGCATTAAACTCTCTGAGTCAACATTTGATTTCGGAAAAATTCCACAGGGTAAACCTGTAACACATGTGTTTACCGTTGAAAATATTGGTAAAGACTCATTGAAAATTGATAACGTACAGGCATCCTGCGGCTGTACCACTCCCGAATGGAGCCGCACCGCTGTTGCAGCAGGCGGTAAAACAACCATTAAAGTAGGTTACAATGCAGCTGCTGAAGGTGTATTTGATAAAACCATCACCATTTATTACAACAGTGGCCAGGTGAAAGTGCTGAACATTAAAGGAACAGTTTGGAAAACTCCTGATCAATCAGCACCTACCAACCAGGCATTAAATATCTTTAAACAGTAAAAAAGAAGAATACATGAAACAGTTAATGACCGCCTTTATTGCGCTGTTTATTTTTACAGCAGTAAATGCACAAACAAAAAAACCAGCTGACATTGTAAAGTTTGCCAGCGAAACAGTTGACCTCGGCAAACCAAAGCTGGGCAGCCCTGTAACAGCTACGTTCACATTCACCAATAACAGCAAAGAAGATGTGATCATTGAAACAGTTACTCCGGGTTGCGGCTGTACAAAATCTGATTATACCAAAGAGCCAATTAAACCAGGTAAAACAGGTACCATCACTGCTACTTACAACGCCGCCACAATCGGACAGTTTTCAAAACAGGTACGTGTAAAACTGTTAGGTATTGACCAGGAGCAGGTATTAACCATTTTAGGAACCGTAGAAAAATAACGAACAAACCATCAACGTGTTCATATATCGCCTCCGGAAATCCGGAGGCTTTTTTATGA
>NZ_CAMLGT010000066.1 GCF_946479605.1 uncultured Lacibacter sp. | reverse complement strand
CAGAAGACTTCATTTTTATGGTGAAGGATGACCTGTTACCAATCATTACTTCCTGGCTTTCCATTCCTATAAACGAGCAAACAAGCATTTTTGCAGTTACAGGAATATCCAGTGAAAATTTACCATTTGCATCTGTTACGGCAGAAATAGTTGTGTTTTTTACAAGAACTGTTGCACCCGATAAGGCAGCCCCATTTTCATCAGTAACTGTTCCGGAGATTTTTTTGCCCTGCGCAACAGACTGCAAACCAGCCAGCATAAAAAGAGACAGATAGAAAAATAGTAATTTTCTCATACAGCAAGAATGTTTGATCAAAAGTATGTTTTTACATAAACAGCATAATAGTACTATTTTATCCAATAATTATACTTTCTTATGCAATTGTATGTCCCTTTCGTTGTTTTCCTTAATTATGCACTATGACAGAATGTAAATTTTCTGTTTATTCGTTACATTTAGTTTGCATTGATTACTGATATTATTTTAACATGCCTATGCATAGAAATATTCTGAAAGAAATTACACCGCTTACAGCCAGTGATTGCTTTACCATTTTTGAACGAAGCAAAACAGAGTTTGATTTCCCACTGCATTACCACGAAGAGCTGGAGCTTAATTACATCATCAATGCGAAAGGTGCAAAACGGGTTGTGGGCGACCACATGGAAGAAATCGACAATGCAGAGCTCGTATTGATTGGTTCAAACTTGCCGCATGTATGGCATACATATAAATGCAAAAGCAAGGACATCCAGGAAATAACCATTCAGTTTCATAAAGATTTGTTTGATGATAAAATGCTCCGCCGTAATCAGCTCCACTTTATCAGGGAGATGTTTGAAAAATCAAAGAGAGGGATATTGTTTTCAAAAGCTACCATTCAACAAATAAGTCCACGTTTAAAGCAGCTTCGTTCAAAGCAGGGATTTGATTCCGTACTTGAATTAATGTCGATCCTGCACGACCTTTCTATTTCACGAAACATGCGCATTCTTTCTGATGGCAGTTTCAGTAATATACAACCCAGCTACAACAGCAGAAGGGTTGAAAAGGTAATGGAATACCTGAAGCAGAATTTTGACAAAGCAATTTTATTGGCTGATGCGGCAAAGCTTGCAAATATGACAGAAGTTTCGTTTAGTCGATTTTTTAAAACACACACCGGCATCAGTTTTATGGATAGCCTTTTGGAAATACGTTTAGGCCATGCCTCCCGGTTACTCATTGATACCAATCAACCTGTAGCAGAAGTAGCCTACAATTGTGGATTTAATAACATTTCCAACTTTAACCGTCTTTTCAAAAAGAAAAAAAACTGTACCCCAAAAGAGTTTCGTGAAAACTACAGTTACGAAAACAGGGTCTTTATTTAAGCATACTCACATTATTACCACACAATACATACCTGTTGTATGAAAAAAAACAAACTCCGGTTCTTTGTTACAATCGCTTTTATATTTCAACTCGTTTCTACTTCGGCACAGCCATTTATAAACGAGATCAACTATTTCAAAAAACTCGACTCAGTTACAGCTCCGCCAGCGAATCCGATTCTTTTTATCGGCAGCTCATCCTTTACCAACTGGAAAGATGTAAATGCCTCTTTCCCTGGTTACACAATTCTCAACAGGGCTTTCGGTGGGTCTTCGCTCCCCCACTTAATCATGTATGCTGATGAGGTGATTTTCAAATACAACCCAAAGCAGATTGTTATTTATTGCGGCGAAAACGATTTAACAGGCGGGAGTACTATTAATGGCGACAGTATTTTTCAACGGTTTAAACGGCTCCATAAACACATCCGAAGCAAATTACCTGATGTGCCGGTTGCCTACGTATCAATGAAACCAAGCCCCAGCCGTGAAAAATATTTACCTGAAATGAAAAAGGGAAACAAACTGATTAAAAAATATATCCGTTCAAAAAGGAACACAGCATTTATTGATGTATATAAACACATGTTTACGAAAGACGGACAGATTATACAGGACATCTTTTTAGCGGACAGACTGCACATGAACAAAAAAGGATACGAGATCTGGCAACCGATTATAAAACCCTACCTGCTAAAATAAGTTCTCTTGCACAGCCAAAACAAACCTGATTCATGAAACAGTTGTTTATTGTTTTATCATTACTTCTTTGTACCTGCACAGGATTTGCGTACATCAAAACAGATAGCACGGTTTATCGTGGAAATCATCCTTTTATTCAATACACCGGGCGTATTGACTATTCAACGACAACGCAGCCCAGGTTTTGGGCGCCGGGCACCTATTTCAGCATCAGATTTAAAGGAACTTATTGTGTCCTTGAAATAAATGATGAAGAGAAATGGGGAACAACACACAATTACCTGGAAATAAAAATAGACAAACAGCCTTCAAAGAGAATACAAACAACGCAAAAAAAGAACCGTATTGTTTTAGCAAGCGGACTACCTGACGGACTTCATACCATTGTGGTATGCAAGAACACAGAAGCTGAGATAGGCTATCTTGAGGTAACAGCAGTTATCTGTAAAAAATTAGTAAGCCCGCCAAAGAAGCCCGCAAGGAAAATTGAGTTTATTGGCAATTCCATCACTTGTGGAATGGGCATGCATAGTTCTTCAATTGCCTGCAACACAAAAAACTGGTACGATCAGCACCATGCTTACATGGCTTACGGCCCGCAAACCGCCAGAACATTAAATGCCCAATGGCATTTATCATCTGTATCCGGTATTGGTTTAATGCATAGCTGCTGCAATAAAACAACGGTAATGCCACAAGTGTTTGATAAAATCAATATGGCAGAAAACAAACTGCAATGGAATTTCCAAAGCTATCAGCCCGATGTTGTAACAGTTTGTCTTGGGCAAAACGATGGCATACAGGATTCGGCTGCTTTTTGCAATGCATACATCAACTTTATAAGCAACCTCAGAAGCTATTATCCAAAAGCAAAAATCGTGATGCTGTCCAGCCCAATGGCCGATGCATCATTAACAGCCTTTATGGAAAAAAGCATTATTGCCGTTGAAGCCCAACTGCGAAAAAATGGCGAAGTAAATATTGGCAGCTATTTTTTCAGCAAACGTTACGCTAATGGATGTGATAGCCACCCCGACGCAGCAGAGCACACAGCAATAGCAGAAGAACTGACAGAATACTTAAGAGAATTAATGAAATGGTGAGATAGTTCATAAAAACAGGCAATCCAAACGAAAGGCTGTTTTCTGAATGATTCTTTACAGAAATAAATTGTCGGGATGACTGGATTCGAACCAGCGACCTCTTCGTCCCGAACGAAGCACGCTACCGGGCTGCGCTACATCCCGAAATACACAACTATAAATTTATTTCTTTTTTTGTTGAATCATAAACACAGCAGGCACCATCCGCTGCCCTTCCTTATCACTTGGCTTAATGGTTTCTATTCCATTCACCAGCATGCTGCTGCTGCCTCCTCCATCAAGATTCAATGCTTCCACACAACCAAGATCAAGCAACAGTTTGGCTAATTGTGGTAACGAGGCGCCTTCCGCAACTCCGGGCATGCGCCCCTGCACCACAAGAATGATGAGTTTACCATCAGCCGTATAACCCATAGCAGTACGTGGATGCTTATCATCAATGGCCTTGCCGGTGAACATGCGTTCCTCGTTATTGGTGATGCGGATCTTTGCATCATGTATTAAAACAGGGCCGCCCCCAATGGCCGTTTCTGCTTTCCACCGCTCCTTTATACCAAGCCGCTTTTTACCCGTAGGAAAATGATGAAGACTGGGGAAGAAATGCGTTGCTGATAACGACGGATAATACCCTTCTCTCATCAATGGATTTTTTTCCGATGCCAATACACGATACGTCGAACTGCTGTCTGTGAATGTCCAGGCCACATCTGCCTCCCGTTTGCGGCTGATACCGATGGCGCTTCGTAACACATATTTGTACAAACTGGAATCGTTTCGCTTAACAGGAAATGAATGTTGGTTATAACTGACGATTCTACCTTCTTTGATCACCAGGTTTAAATTCCTGTTTGTGGCAAAATCAAAAAATGTTCCGTTCACTACCAGCAATGGCCGGCTGTTCTTTTCATAAAACTGTTGCGGGGTAAAACGCCGTTGATACGTTGTATCGGTTGTAAAATTCAGTTCACGGTCTTTTAAATCGGCAATCAGGTAGTAGGCAATATTCGGCTTGCCGTCAATTGCATCACTTGTTGTAAACACATGCACAGATGATGGCAATGAACCATACTGCGGGTCAACATTTTTCCAGCTAACCTGTGCCAAACAAAAAGGAGCAGTGATGATGTACAACACTGCTCCAAGTAATATTCTCTTCATAAAATCTATGCAATAAAATTTGCTTTTTCTTCTTCCCATTTGGCCCTGCCAAAACCGGGGATCACATGTTTTTCGCTGTGATAACTGGAACGCACCAGCGGACCACTTTCTACATAATCCAGTCCAATGCTGTAACCAATTTCACGGTATTCAGCAAATTCATCAGGATGCACAAACCGCTGTACAGCCAGGTGCTTTTTGGTGGGCTGCAGGTACTGGCCGATCGTTACCACATCAACACCGTTATTCTTCAGGTCGTTTAATGTCTGGATCACCTCCTCTTTTGTTTCACCCAAACCTAACATGATACCGCTCTTCACCCGCATGCCATTTTCCTTGAGGTAACGCAATACATCCATACTGCGCCAGTACTTAGCCTGTATACGCACCTGGCGTGTTAAACGCTCAACGGTTTCAATGTTATGCGATACTACTTCGGGATGTGCTTCCACAATTCGCTGCACATTTTCCATCTGCCCTTTAAAATCGGGCACCAGTGTTTCCAGTGTTGTATCGGGATTCAATGTCTTTACCGCACGGATGGTATTGTACCAGATAGTACTGCCGCCATCTTTCAGTTCATCACGGTCAACAGAAGTGATCACCGCATGCTTCACCTTCATCAGGTGAATGGCTTCAGCCACTCGTTGCGGTTCATCCCAGTCAACAGGGTCAGGCTTGCCCGTGGCAACAGCACAAAAGCCGCAACTGCGGGTACAGGTATTACCCAGTATCATAAACGTGGCAGTACCTTCACCCCAGCATTCACCCATATTCGGGCAATTACCGCTTTCGCAAATCGTATGGAGTTTGTTCTTATCAACAAGGTTGCGTACGTGGCGGTAACTTTCGCCAATAGGCAAACGTACTCTCAGCCAATCAGGCTTCTTTGGTTTCTGCTCTGCGGCAGCATCATTCACTACAATTTCCTGCATAAATTCTTCTAAATGAGGGGCAAAGTTAGGCTACTTTCGTTTACCAAACAGTACAGCAATATAGCCGTTGAAAAACACCTGTTGTGCAGGGTTTTGGAGCATGATCTCGATTTTACGGGAGTAAGCTTCAATGTTAAGACCAATTTCAAGGGCAGAAACAACTTCGTTAAAACGACCATAATCGAATCGTAAGGCTGCCTTGGCATGTACCCCTGGTACAAATTTCATATCGTGCCAGCCCAGGCGCAAACCTGTACCCATTAAAATATTACTTGGTTCAAGAAAGGCCATGCTGTCGGCTGGCGAATATTTAATATCTCTTGTGCCCGGCGCATCCTGTATGCGGATATAATAAGGACGCTCAAGACCGGCCGAAATTCCACCAGCATAAATACCATGAATGGCCACACCGTTCTTGTTGGTTTTTCCTCCAAGCATGCGTTGCTGACCGTAAGAAAGTTTTAACTGGTAAAAGGTATTACGTTTACCATATACATAAGGATTACCGATCTGCAGGAACCCGTTATTGTTTAAAACATTATTTACCTTTTGTTCCTTGGGATGCTTTTTTTCGTTCAACTCAATGGCAAAAAGATTGGTTGTTTTTACACTTTTCAAATATCCCTTTTCATAAAAAAGTCCCCAGCCATCGGTATTTAAACGCAACCCGAAAACAGATTGTTTATTGAACACTAAAGCACCTTCTTCCTGCTGGCGGATGAGGTTGTCAATTTTTTGCCTGCGTGCCTCTTTCTTTGCATCACGTTCCGTTCTGCGTTCGTTTTTTTCCTGGGCAAATGATGTAACAACGATCAATAAAAAAGAAAAACTGAGGTATACTGTTTTCACAAGCCTTGTGTTATTTGATAGTAAATTTACAGATTAAAACGATAGATGCAGCATTGTGGTATCTTGCAGCTTTAACTTCACAAATTTTTATTACACATGACTTCTTCCATTGTTTATAAAGGCGAATTAAGAACCGAAGCAACACATGTACACAGCCAATCCATTGTTGAAACAGATGCACCATTGGATAACCAGGGAAAGGCAGAAAGGTTCTCTCCAACCGACCTTGTGGCAACAGCTCTCGGCAGCTGCATGCTCACCATTATGGGCATTAAGGCAAGGGATATGCAGGTTGACCTGCAGGGGCTGAAGATCGATATTCAGAAACACATGAAACCGGAACCACGCCGTATTGGTGCGGTGGATGTAACATTTCATTTTCCTGCCAGTCTGCAACTGGACGATAAACAAAAAAAGATCCTGGAAAATGCAGCCCTCACCTGTCCTGTAGCAAAAAGCCTTGACCCTGCTATTGAACAGAACGTAGTATTTAACTGGTAATTTTTTGTTTAAGCAGGCTGTTGCCCACCGCACACCGTAAACAATGCCGTGCATCGCAGTAATTCTTTTTCAGGTAAAGTAAAGCCTGCGAATCAAATGCCGACTGATGTTCAGCACCGGCCTGCTCCCATTTTGTGGTAATGCTGTTCTTTTCTTTTGGCAATTGTTGCAGCCATTGGATGGCACGCTCCTTCAGTTGGCTGTTGTTGTGCTCACTGGCATAAACAAACAGCAAGGGCAGTACTGTATTAATAAGAAGATTATTGATCATGCTTTCGCCAATGTTCTTTTTCCTGTAGGCACTCTCTTCATCAAACACATAATGGTAGTGCCAGTAATCATTGGCTGTAACGGCAAACATTTTCTTCAACTCCTCCAGTGATGTTGCTTCCGTTATTTTGGAAAACAAATGACTGGATGCATGAACTAAGCTGGCCAATTGTGCCAACCGTATGCTTGGAAAATTGGAAGGCCGCATCCGCAAAAAATGAAGCAGCTGTGCAACAGGCTTCAACTTATATTTTGACTGGAGAAACCGGTATTCTTTCTGCAACATAACCGGATACTGTTCAGTAAACTCCTTTTCTAATAATCCCGCCTGCCCAAGTAACAGCGCCTCCAGTTGCAACAACTGGTTCTTATGCTTCGCCAGCAAAGTAACAGGTAAGGTTGCGGCAACAGCTTCAAATGCATCGCTGTTCAATGGCAAACCAAAATTTCTTGCCAGCAGTTGCCAGAATGCTTCTTCCCAATGACGATTGGTACGCTGCAGTAGTTGATGAATGTGTTCGCTTTTTTGCAAGAGCCTTTCAGCAAGCATCCGTTCCTTCCAGCTTTGCCAGATAATAGATGGCACGGCTTGCAGCAAACCACTGCAAGGCACAAAACGTTGCTCCTGCATCAGGTCATTATAGTAATTCAGTAAGTTGGTTGAAATACGGCCTTTTAATTCAAGTACAGGAATTGATGTTTCTGCAACATCGTCATGCTCATACACCACATGTAGTATTACATTCTGATAATGTGGATCACCGTCATGCTGATGCTTCTGCCAATCGCTGCTGCGAAGATGCAGCTCAGCATTACCTGCCCACAGTACATTATTTATTTTGACTCTTGCTTCAAGAAAATCGGGCCCCTGGTTATGATTGAGAATCCCTTGTGTAATGATCTGTACCGGTTCATTGTTGGTGGTAACCAGCTGATCACGGTTAAAATAAAGATGTTGCCAGATAAACTGCAGAAGGTGTTCGTTCATGAAAGGCAATTTGAAAATGTAAGAATTGGTTCATTTGAAAAGTAAACAAACTCTTCTGCATTATCAATAGCCCACAATAAAATGAGAAACTGAACAGTCAGGCACTCATTCTCAAATTTTCAAATTCACGAATTTTCAAATTCTCTCAACGCCCTCACCACCCTGCTTACAGGTAGGCCCATCACATTATAAAAATCACCTTTTACACGTTTAATACCCACTACCCCGATCCATTCCTGTATAGCATAAGCACCGGCTTTATCATAAGGCTGGTATTTGTTTACATAAAACTCTATCTGAGCTTTGCTCAACTGGTGAAACTCCACTTCTGTTATATCAGCAAAAGCCAGCTCTTCATCATCACGCATGAGTACTACACCGGTAATCACTTCATGCGTTTGCCCGGAGAGTTCGCTTAAAATAGCAATGGCATTTTCTTTGTTCACCGGTTTGCCGATTACTTTACCGTTGAGGACAACAATGGTATCGGCCGCAAGAATTAAACGGTCATGACTCAGTTCTTCTTTTACCGCCAGTGCTTTGTTACGGGCAATGTACACAGGCACCTGGTCAATAGGAAGTGATGCAGGATACATTTCATCCGTATCTTTTACCATCACATCAAAAGGAATTTCAGCCCACTCAAGCAACTGTTTCCTTCTTGGCGATCTTGATGCAAGTATAATCCGTTCCATCAGGCAAAAAATTTAAACAGGATCATCGAAACGATACCGGTAAAAATGATGGCTTTGATCCACTTACTCAGCCTGGTAAAATCAGCTGTTTTATTTGCTTTCAGCAATAAGTACATAACATAAGCCGACGGCACAATGATGAGTAAGAGATTGTAACCAACAGCCACCCACATTTTAAATTGTAAAATGTAAAACAGCACGATCAATAACAATACCAATAAGATCATGAGCCAGATGCTGACAAACACTTTGGAAAACGAAACACCCCACACAATAGGCATGGTTTTGCAACCATATTTTGCATCGCCATCCATATCCTCAACATCTTTCACCACTTCACGGATAAGGGTAATGATAAATGCAAACGCTGAGTAAAGAATGGCTAAACGCAGCAGTTTCTGATGCGAACCTGACTGTACCGGGTGCATAAGATCAATACTATAATGTAGTGTTAACAGGTACACCACAAACACAACCCACGCTGTAAGTAATGAAATAAGGATATTACCGGTTAGTAACCGCTTTTTAAACGTGGTACTGTAAAACCACAATACAAACACGCAGGCCATATTGGCAAAACCAATGACCCAATTACCATTTTGCAGACCAATATAAAAACCCATCAATACACCGGCAAACGAAAAGAACATGTGAAAGAAAATAGCCCAGCGGCGACTGATGCCACGATCTACCACCATCTTTTCCGGTTTATTCACCAGGTCAATATTCAGATCAAAATAATCATTGATGACATAACCTGCTGCTGCAATAAATACAGAAGAAAAACAAAGAACCCAGAAGAGTGCATGAAATTCACGGGTCATGTGCAGGTCGCCAAACATAACTGGCTGCACCACACAATAGAAAAAGAGCACTTGTGTTAATGCAATAAAAACCAGGTTGGGCCAACGGATAAGTTTTAAAAAATCGGCGAACTTTTGCATTACGTTATTTGTGCCGTGAAGATAAGTTGAATTGACAATTTGAAATTGGCAATTTGCAACAGGCGATTGACGAAACGATGCAAAAGTGTTTGCTGTTGTCTATTGCTTATTGCCTGTTTGTATCAGATTGAACTCACCTTTGCCGCATCCACCGCCCAATCATTATTCAGCTTCAGTACTTTTTCAATCACCTCTCTTACACAGCCTTTTCCTCCGCCAAGCGTAGAAATAAATGTAGATATGGCTTTGATCTCCGCCACTGCATCTGCCGGGCAGGCCGACAGCCCCACCAGCTTCATCACTTCCAGATCAGGAATATCATCACCCATGAACAGTGTTTCTTCCCATTTCAAATGATTGGCTAAAAGATATTTTGCAAGCACCTCTTCTTTATCCTTCACCTTCATGAACACATTACGTACGCCCAGGTATTCAAACCGCTCTGCACAGGGTTTACTGATACCTCCGGATATAATCACCACATTGTAACCTTTTTTTGCCGCTAACTGCAAAGCATAACCGTCTTTTACATTCATGGTGCGGATGTGCTCATTACCAGGCATAATGATGAGTGAGCCATCGGTAAGCACCCCATCAATATCAAATACAAAAGTTTTAATGCGTGTAAAACGTTCAAGCAGGTTCATACCACAATGTTACGGCAGAAGAATTTATTTTTTCCGGTAGAGCTTACGGATACTGTCCGAAAGTTCCCGGTAAAGATCCTGCAGGTGCTCATCAATTTCCAGCAACAGTAAATGTTTTTTGATGGTTTCTTCATCGCCCCTGCGTGCAGGGCCCGTTTGCATATCTACCGCATGGCCCTGTGTTAACCGGCAAGCCACTTCAATAATGAGTGGATGCAGCAGTTTAAAATCAAGATGGCGGTCTTTGCAGTAATCTTCTGTTAATGCATAAAGATGATTGGTAAAATTGCTCACCATCACTGCTGCCAGGTGCATCTTAAGACGGGTGTCATCATCAGCATATTCTACATGGTCAGACAGTGAAGCTGCAAAATCTTCCAGCAATGCATTTACTTCATCCGAACTGCCGTCAATTAAAAAAGGAACCGGTGGAATAACAATCATTTCCTTCCGCAGGCTTTGCAGCGGGTACAGTACACCGTAATCGGCTGAACTGTTTTTCAACAGCTCCTTGCTTACCGAGCCGGCTGTGTGTACCAGCACCTTTCGCTTCAACTTCAGTTGTTTTACCAGCTCGGGGATAGCGGTATCAGAAACTGCCATGATGCAGATATCAGCTTCTGCACTAAACTCATCAAACGAAGTAACCGGCTCTGCATGTACTTTGGCTGCCAGCACTTTTGCATGATCGAAGTTTCGGCTCCACACCTGCACCACTTCGTGTTCGGCTTTCACAATCATTTTAGCTAATACAGTGGCAGTATTACCCGACCCAAGCAGGATTACTTTCATTTTGGCAGTGAGTTAGTGGTAAGGAAGAAGTAATTTGCAACAAAGTAAATCATCCTTCGCAAAAAAATGAAACTCGCCCAGAAATTAGTGATCGGTTATTACCGCACCAAGCTTAACATCTTTGCAAAATTATCGAAACGCAAAGCCGCTGAAAAAGCATTTGAATTGTTCTGCACGCCGTACGTTTCCAATAAAAAGAAAGCACCGGCTGTATTTGAAAAAGCCGAGAAACTTCATTTGAAAGTAGAGAACTATAATTTGGTTGGCTACCGATGGAATCATCCGCAACCAAAAAAGGCGCTGATACTGCATGGGTTTTCATCCACAGTAAAAAAATTCGATCATTTTGTAATGCCGCTGGTGAAGAAAGGCTATGAAGTGATTGCATTTGATGCACCCGCACACGGCGACAGCAGCGGTAAAACCATTAACGGCTTTCAGTATCGGGATACCATTAAAGCAGTGTATGAAAAATTCGGACCTGTTCATTCGTTCATTGCTCATTCATTTGGAGGATTAGCACTCTCTCTTTTTATGGAAGAACAGGAATACCAGGAAAACAAAAAACTGGTATTGATCGCCCCGGCAACCGAAACAGACAGCGCCATCAACAGCTTTGCAACCTTCTTAAAAGTAGATGATGAAGTGAAAGAAGAAATGCGCAAGATCATTTTTGAAAAAAGCGGTCGCACTGCTGATCAGATTTCCATCTTCCATGCAGCAAAAAAAATGAAGGCCGAAGTATTGTGGATACATGATGAAGAGGATGATGTAACGCCGTGGACCGACGCTGCAAAAATTCAGGCCGAAAATCATCCCAACTTTCAATTCATGCTCACCAAAGGTTTGGGCCACAGAAGAATTTACCGGGATAATAAAGTGAAGAAAGCGATTATGGAGTTTTTGTAAGTTGTACAGACTCCCGTTGAATGAACATGCATCAGCCCCACTCCTGACTGCAAGCAGCCCCTCAGCCCTTTCCTGCCAATATTTTTGCGTATATAAATAATATATGCATGGCTGATGTTACCAAACCACTCGTTTATTCCTGCTCCGGCTGTTCCAGTGCTGCACAAATGGCTAATCATCTTGCCCTTCAACTCGACCGTTCGGGCAAAGCCGAAATGTCGTGCATTGCAGGTGTGGGTGGTAATGTGAAGGCATTGGTGAAGACCGCCAAGTCGGGCCGCAGGATCATTGCCATCGACGGTTGCCCGCTCACTTGTGTACAAGCATGTCTTAGCAACCATAACATCAAAGCCGATGAACATTTTGAACTGTCGGCTTTTGCCGTCAAAAAACAGAAAGGAGTCGACTTTGATATGGACGTAGCAAATGCAATTCTTGAACAGATTCAATCCAAAATATAACCAAAGCACCTTTTAAAAATCAACTGCTTGTACCTTACGGGTATCTTCTATCAATTATCCATTATTTCACTCTTTTCTTGCATTTATCAATCATTTTATAATATTGTGCTGCCGATGTCCTCAAAAAAACCGGCCTTGTGCACCTTAATATGGCGAAGAATTTATTGATAGTAGAGAGCCCTGCCAAAGCAAAAACGATTGAAAAGATCCTCGGGAAAGACTTTGAGGTAAAGAGTTGCTATGGCCACATCCGTGACCTGGAGAAAGACGAGATGGGTATTGATGTCAACAACAATTTCGAACCCCGTTATATAGTCCCGGACGAAAAAGAAAAGGTGGTAAAAGACCTGAAATCGCTGGCCAAAAAAAGTGACGAAGTATGGCTGGCAACGGATGAGGACCGTGAAGGAGAAGCCATCAGCTGGCATTTGTGCGAAGTGCTGGGCCTCGATCCGTATAAAACAAAACGCATCGTTTTCCACGAAATTACCAAGCCCGCTATTCAAAAAGCGGTGCAAAGTCCACGTACGGTAAACATGGATCTGGTAAATGCCCAGCAGGCACGCCGCATCCTCGACCGTATTGTGGGTTTCGAACTCAGCCCGGTTTTATGGCGTAAGATGAGCATGCGCAACAACCTCAGCGCAGGCCGTGTGCAAAGTGTGGCTGTTCGTTTAATTGCCGAGCGTGAGCGTGAGATCAATGCATTTGCTGCGACTTCTTCTTTTAAAATAGAAGCGCTGTTTACGGCCAAAGATCTCAGCAACCGTAACGTAACCTTTAAGGCAGAAGGCAAAAAGCAAAACAGCGCCGATGATGCAGAGAAGTTTTTGAACAGCTGTAAAGGTGCTACGTATAAAGTAGCCGATATTCAGGTGCGTCCGGGAAAAAAATCACCGGCACCGCCGTTTACCACATCTACGCTGCAACAGGAAGCAAGTCGTAAACTGGGTTATAGTGTTAGCCGAACCATGCAGTTGGCGCAGAAGTTGTACGAAAGCGGTAAGATCACCTACATGCGTACCGACAGTGTGAATTTGAGCGATACAGCGTTGGCTGATCTTACAAAGACGATCAAAGGCATGTATGGCGACAGGTATCACCAGTTCCGCAAATACAAAAACAAAAACGAAAGTGCGCAGGAAGCACACGAAGCCATCCGCCCAACCTACATGGAAAACACAACGGTGGATGATGCGGATCTGAGACGTTTGTACGAATTGATCTGGAAACGGACCATGGCCAGCCAAATGGCCGATGCCGAACTGGAACGCACAACAGCGAATATTTCTATTTCAACCAATAAAGAAGAATTAAAAGCCGAAGGTGAAGTATTAAAGTTTGATGGCTTTTTAAAAGTATACCGTGAAGATAAAGATGATGACGACATCAATGAAGATGAACTGCAGGAAGGTATGCTGCCACCATTAACAGTTGGCCAGAGTTTACCGCTGAACGAAATGAATGCAGTAGAACGTTTTACCCGTCCTGCTCCCCGTTATACAGAAGCATCGCTGGTAAAGAAACTGGAAGAGCTCGGTATCGGTCGTCCATCTACTTACGCTCCTACGATTTCCACTATTTTAAAAAGAGGTTATGTGGAGAAGCGTGATAAAGAAGGTACGCCAAGAGATTTTCGTGTGCTGCAGTTGAAGGATGATAAAGTGAGCAAGAGCACACAACAGGAAAACACCGGTGCAGAAAAAGCAAAACTCTTCCCCAGCGATTTAGGTTTGGTGGTGACCGACTTTTTGAAACAGCATTTTGATGACATTATGGATTATGGCTTTACAGCCAAAATTGAAAATGAGTTCGACGAAGTGGCAGAAGGCAAACTGAAGTGGAACAAAATGTTGCAGGAGTTTTATAAGCCTTTCAAAAAAGATGTTGAGAACACAATTGAAAATGCCGAACGCATTAAAGGTGAAAGAGAGTTAGGTCTTGATCCGGAAAGTGGCAAAAAAGTAGTTGCACGTATGGGCCGTTTTGGTCCAATGGTGCAGATAGGTGAAGCAAGTGAAGAAGAAAAACCACGATTTGCCGCTTTGCGTAAAAATCAAAGTATTGAAACCATTACGTACGAAGAAGCAATGGATCTCTTCAAACTACCGTTAACGCTGGGCGAATACGAAGGTGAAGAAGTAAGTGTGAATGTTGGTCGTTTTGGTCCTTATGTAAAATTTGGTGAACAGTTTATTTCTATTCCACGTGGCGAAGAACCGTTAGATGTGACCATGGATCGTGCCATTGAGCTGATCAAAGAAAAACAAACAGCCGATGCGCCTGTTGCGATGTTTGAAAACAAACCGGTAACAAAAGGCAAAGGACGTTTTGGTCCGTTCATTAAATGGGATGGCTTGTTCATTAATGTACCACGCCGTTACGATTTTGATAACCTTTCGCAGAGCGATATTAATGAGTTGATTGAAGCAAAAGTGGAGAAAGAAGCCAATCGTTTTATTGTACGTTGGCCCGATGAAAACATAGCTGTGGAAAATGGACGTTGGGGTCCGTTTATCCGCTTTGGTAAAAAGATGCTGAAGATTGACAAGAAGAAAGACGGCGAAAAATATACTACTGAAGAAGT
>NZ_CAMLGT010000065.1 GCF_946479605.1 uncultured Lacibacter sp. | reverse complement strand
TTGAGTTAATGGAAAAAGAAGACCTGAAATTACCAATGGTGCAGGTAAGCGGTAGTGATAATGGTGTAAACCTGCTTACTGCACATGGCTCAAAAGGATTGGAATTTGAACATGTGTTTTTCGCAGGTTGTAATTCCGGTTTTTGGGAAAAGAAACGAAGCCCCGGCGGTGGTTACAAATTACCTGATACCATTCTCAGCACATCGTCCGATGTAAAAGAATCAGGTATTGAAGAATTACGCCGTTTGTTTTATGTTGCCATTACAAGAGCACAAACACATCTCAGTGTATCGTACAGTCGTTTTAAAAACGATGGTAAAGAACTGGAGCCTTCCATGTTTGTGGAAGAAATGAAAGAAGCACAATCCATTGAAACAATACCGGTGATCTTAAGCCCGGAAGCCGTAAGTGAATTTACTGCCCTGTTGTTTGGTGAAGCACAGGCGCCTGAGATTGAAAAAATTGAAGAACAGTTTATTCAACCCATACTGGAAAAGTTTGTGATGAATGTAACGGCACTCAATAATTATTTAAAGTGTCCGCTGGAATTTTATTTTAAAAATCTCATCCGCATACCATCACCCAAAAACGAAGCAACCGAGTTTGGTTCATCCGTTCACCATGCATTGGAACAGTTGTTTCGCAAAATGCAGGAAAGCAAAACAGACAGCTTCCATTCAAAAGAGCAATTCATTGCTGACTTTGAATGGTTCATGCATCGCCACCGTGAAAGTTTTACCAAAGAACAGTTTGACCGGCGTATGGAATATGGGCGTGAAGTATTGAGCAATTATTACGATAAATACATCAGGAGTTTCTCCACGATCGTTGCTATTGAACGCAACATCCGCAATGTAATGATCAAAGGAGTGCCGTTAAAAGGCAAACTGGATAAGCTGGAGTTTGATGGTAAAGCAGTAAACGTGGTAGACTATAAAACAGGCAATGTTGATAATGCCAAAGAAAAACTGCTGGGGCCAAACGACAAACAACCAGATGGTGGCGACTACTGGCGGCAGGCGGTGTTCTACAAAATTCTTGTTGACAACTATGAAGGCAAAGACTGGAAAGTGGTGAGCACGGAGTTTGATTTTGTGGAGCCGGATAAAAAGAAAGAATACCGCAAAGAAAAGATCGTTATTACGCCAGCTGATATTGAAACCGTTACACAACAGATCGTAACTGTTTGGGAAAAGATACAGAACAGGGAGTTTTATATCGGCTGTGGTAAAGAAGATTGCCACTGGTGCAATTTTGTAAAGACCAACGAAATGGCCGTGGCTTTGCATGAGCTTGGGGATGATGATGCAGAGTAAACTTTGGCGCAGAGAAATAAGAACGCAAAGACAAGCGCAGAGTGATCTCTCTGCGGTTAACTCCTTTTCTCTTGTTCTCTGCGCCAAAACACCAAACGAACTCTTCCAAAATCATGTTAATCCTTCCCCCTGCCAAAATCATGGTTCATACAATTAGCCTAAGTTTGCAGCTTCTATGACAGCAGGTAGAATCATATTCATCTTCATTATTGGTGCGCTTTTCATCAGTTTGTTCAGTGGCAGCGGTTGTGCAAATATTGTTCCGCCAGGCGGTGGCCCAAGAGACAGTCTGCCTCCTGTTCCCGTATCAGCTATACCAAAGGACTCAGCCATTATGGTGAAAGAACAAAAGATCACCATTGTGTTTGATGAATTTATTGAACTGAAAAGTGTAAACGAAAATGTGATCATTTCTCCCTTTCCTGTAAAGGAACCTGTCATTGAACAACGTCTGCGTTCGGTGACTGTTCGTTTAAAAGATTCGCTCCTGCCTAATACCACCTACAACATCAACTTCGGTAATGCCATTGTGGATCTCAACGAAGGCAATGTGCTCAAGAATTTTCAATACACATTTTCCACCGGTGCAGTAATCGATTCAAATGAATTGTCGGGCAAAGTCATTCTTGCTGAAACAGGCAAAACAGACAGCACCATGTTTGCCTTGTTATACCGCAAGCAGGAAGATTCAACTGTGTTCAAAGAAAGACCGATGTATGTAGCAAGAGTTGATGCGCAGGGTAATTTTCATTTCCACAATTTACCTGCGGGTGAGTTTTATGTATATGCTTTGCTTGATGAAGATGGAAACAAGCGCTACACACAAGGCATTGAGCAATTTGCCTTCCTCGACTCATCTATTACTGTAAGCAGCACAACGCCACCTGTGCAATTGTATGCTTATGCAGCTGAAAAAGAGCGTCCAAAAACATCTTCTTCACAACAAGACAAAACAAAAGGTCTTATTGCAGGGAATAATATTGAAGGCGGCGCATTCGATCTGTTAGATACGTTCAGGCTTAGTTACAACAAGCCGGTTAAATCGTTTGATCAATCAAAGATCAGGCTGGTGCAGGACTCCACACAAAACATCAGCAACTTCAGCATTGTAAATGATACCAGCCGCAAACAGTTGCTGTTGCAATACAACTGGAAAGCCGGCTCACGCTACCAGCTTTTTTTAGATAAGGAGTATGCAAAAGATACATCCGGTTTAACTTCTTTAAAAAACGATACACTTTCCTTCCGTGTTCGTTCGGAGAAAGAATACGGCTCTTTACGCATCCGTTTTTCGGAACTTGATACTGCTGCTCACCCTGTTTTATTGTTTTATAATAACGATGAAATTGTGGTTCGTTACTCATTGAAAGGAAAAGAATTCTTCCGCCCGCAATTCAAACCCGGCTCGTACAAACTGGGCATCCTGTTCGATACAAATCAGAACGGCATGTGGGATCCCGGCGATTTTTATGCAAAACCGAGACGACAACCCGAACTGGTACTCCCATTAACCACCACGGTTACGGTAAAAGAAAACTGGGATAATGAACTGGTAATTGAAACCGGTAAACAACCGGCTAACCAGCAAGGCAAGCAACAATAGCAGCTTCCTTCGTACTTTCGCTCTATGTCCTTCTCTTCTTCTTTACTGGAACAGGCCGTGAATGAATTTGCCAAACTACCGGGCATTGGTAAGAAAACAGCATTACGCCTCGTTCTTCATTTAATTAAACAACCACAGGAAGAAACACAATTTTTTTCAGATACCATTGCACGCATGCGCAGGGATATTAAATTCTGCAGCAAATGTTGTAATGTATCCGATACGGAAGTATGTAATATCTGCAGCAATATCTCCCGCAAAAAACAGATCATTTGTGTGGTGGAAAATATCCGTGATGTTATTGCCATTGAAAGCACACAACAGTTCAACGGATTGTACCATGTGCTGGGCGGAGTTATTTCGCCGTTGGATGGAGTAGGCCCTGACCAACTCACCATTGAACCACTGATCAACCGGTTGAAAGAAGATGCGGTGGAAGAACTCATCTTTGCACTCAGCCCAAACATACAGGGCGATACAACACTCTTCTACATCAGCAAAAAAATAAAGGACCTTCCGGTAAAGATCACCACCATTGCAAGAGGTATTGCTTTTGGCGGTGAACTGGAATATGCTGATGAGTTAACGCTTGCAAGAAGTTTGCAAAACCGCCAACCGGTTGCAAACTATGTGAGCATGAAATAAAACCGCTTAACTGTTTACCGGAGTTTAAACTTTGCTGTAACATTTATACCGACATTATACAATCGCACTTTTCCAAAGCCAATCCCTGCTGTCGGGATTTTTACAATTGGTTCAGCCATGATCGAAAACCTGTTTGTGAGTTTCCGTTCTGCAATGACCGAAAGATTAATACTTGAAAATAAATGGCTGCCGTTTGTACGGTATGTTCTTGTTACCACCGTATCATTGCCGTACTGATTTTTGTAATCGTATGCATACGTTTCCCTGCGCATAATGTATGATGATGAGCCGGCCGATATAAACATGTTTGTACGTTTACCATTTACAACCCTGTATGCTACACTCAACGGTATTTCAATGATCTTACAATCAGCATCGATCTTTTTAAACGTTGTGTAATTATACCAGTAACCGGCTGCATGATAATCTTTATCCTGTGCAGTATAGATCTTTGTTGATTGTGCAATACCTGTGCTGATAATAATTTTATTACGGAAACTATACTGAAGCCCCACTCCTATGGACGGTGTAAATTTTCCCCATCTGCTGAAATCAAAACCCGGTGCTTCAAGGCCGGTGGTAACCGTAAGCGACAGGCTGTTTTTAGTGGGCTTCACAACCGGAATCGTTTCTGTGCTTTTGTTTGTTACCACAGAACTGAACATTGGTTTTCCAATACGGAACGGGTTCTGTGTTTTTATGCTGAAAGAAGATCGGTCGGTATAACTCAACTCCGTTTCATTCATTGCTTGTGCAGGTACTTGCGTTATTACCGTTTGGTTGTTCTGAACAACAGTAACATCGTTTTGTGCTGTTGTAACTGACCGAAGGTTGATTGAGGGCAGGCGTTTTTCTTCAGCTATCTCATCCTTGTCAATCAGAATTTGGTCATTTGAAGTGATAATATGCTTTGTAGTATTGGGCGCAGCTGTAACAACTGTTTCCGATTGTTGCGTTTCCGGTGCTGTTGTAAGTATTGCTGAATTGTTTGCAATAACTGCATTGCTTAACTGCTGCTGTTGTTTTGCAGGTAAGAAGGTTGTAAGAAAGATAAGGCTGAAGCAACCAAGCAGCGTAAAGTAGGGCCATGCCCTGCCGCCTTTCTCCGGCAAGTGCTTATCCAGCAGTTGCTCCATTTTCTTCCACGACTCTTCTTCAAAACGAGGTAAAGAGTCGGGAGTGGGTTCCTTAAATTTTTTATACAAATCGTCAATAGGCATTGATCTCTTGTTTAATGGTTTTTTGCATGAGTTTATTCTGCAAAAAGGTTCTCGCCTTTGCAAAATTCGACTTCGATGTTCCCTCGGTAATATTCAGATGCTTCGCTACTTCTTTGTGTGTCATTCCTTCAATAGCATACAGGTTAAAAACAATGCGGTACGCAGGACTCAGTTCCTGAACGATCTTGATTAATTCAGTGTACGAAATTTTCGCCAGCATATCCTGTTCTTCAGTGGCGGTAAGCTGTGTATGCTCATCGTCGATATCCTGGAAGAGAGGGTTGTTTTTGTTTTTACGGTAATGGTCTATTGAAGTATTGATCATGATCCGTCTTAACCAGGAAGTAAAACCAACGGCTGTGTTTTCTGATATTGGTTTGTAATGATATATTTCCCTGAAGATTTTTAAAAACCCATCGTTGATGATTTCCACTGCATTGTCCTTATCATTACTGTACTTGAAACAAATTGACATGGCATAATCATAAAATGCCACATATATCTTGTTTTGATACATGCGCTTATTATGTTTACACCCTTCTATGCAATCAATAAGTTCGTCTTTACTCAGCACAAATCTGGGGTTGATAGTGAATGAAGTAACGAAAAAGCAAAACAAACGGTTGCCTTACTGTTCAGATTTGTAGTTTTTGCTGGCGGAAACAGCCTCTTTGTTGTAATGAATGCCCTGCTTTACTGATTCCCTACCGTAACGATCCGCTGTTCATGTATGCGGCGCTGCTAATGTGCAGCCTGCTGTATTGCTTTTAAGCCACTATAAAATTATACAAAATAATATTGGGCTGAAAGGCAACCTTTTCTGCTCATTCCCCGATACTTACTTAAGCAACCTGGTGGTTTTTGATAGAAACGAAACTGTGGGAACGATCCGTTTATAGCCAACCTGCGTAAATATAGCAATGCAGGCGAAGTTATTTGCCCTGTGTGGCCAAGGGATGTGTTTCATCTGTCATTCATAAAAAATGATGCGATGAAGACATGCCGGTGCTGACCTGAAAAATGCCTGTTTGTCCACATCACAAAGCGGCGTTGTTGCCAAGTGCAGCATTGCAGCTAAACCAGCTCCATACAGAACCGGTTATGAAAAAACGATTTTATTTTTTCTTGTTTTTCTTACTCCTTGTTTGTTGCGTATCGCTCATTGTCATCTATTATACCTGGAACAAACCACACGAAGATGTTGAGCATGCAGCCGGTATTCAACTTACAGCACCGGATCTCTTTCGGGAATTTAGTGAACAGGAAAAACAAGCAACAGAAAAATATAGTGGCAAAGTGCTGGAAGTAAGCGGCATAGTTAATGCCGTAACGGTAAACCAGCAAGGGCAAACCATCATCAGTCTTCAATCAGATGATTTGATGTTTGGCGTTAACTGCACCATGGAAAAAAATACAATTGTAAAAGAAGGATCAACCGTTACCATCAAAGGTTTATGCAGTGGTTTTACCACCGATGTTATTCTTATTCGCTGTTACCTTATAAAATAAACAACAATGAAATTGATCGTGGCCATTGGTATTCTCCTTTTATGTTCCTGCACGTACAATAAGGAAGAACTGCTGTACAATACTACCTGTGATACAAGCAATGTTAAATACAGTGTGCAGGTAGTGAATACGCTCAACGCAAATTGTACAAGTTGCCATGCAGGAGCAACAGCGTCGGGTGGAATTATGCTCGACGATTACACAAGTGTGCGTGCTGCAGCCATCAGTGGCCGTTTGCTGGGAGCTATTTCACATGCGCCCGGTTACCGTGGCATGCCCGATCTTGCTCCCAAACTTCCTGAATGCCGCATTGCTGAAATAAGAACATGGATCAGAAACGGAATGCTGAACAATTAAACCAGTTACAGATGCGTACGCTCTTTCTCTTTTTCCTTTTTAGCAATGTATTCCTGCAGGCTGCGGCGCAGGAAAATTATATGACCCGTAACGGCCAGATCAGTTTTTTCTCTTCTACCCCATTGGAAGATATTAAGGCAACAAACAACGAAGTGGCATCGGTCATTAACAGTAAAACCGGCAGTATACAGTTTATCGTCTTGATCAAAAGTTTTCAATTTAAGAAAGCAGCCATGCAAGGGCATTTCAATGGAAAAGATTACATGGATAGCGATCGATACCCTAAAGCAGAATTAAAAGGAACGATTGCAAATATCAGCAGCGTCAACTTCAGCAAAGACGGCACTTACCCTGTAACAGTTGAAGGTACACTCACCATGCATGGCGTTACCAACAGCATCAAAACAAATGGAACAATTTCAGTGAAAGCCGGTGTCATCAGCAGTTCAGCTGTGTTCAACATCCGGCTGGCAGATTATAAAATATCTGTACCATCGATTGTGTCAAAAAAAGTAGCAGAAAAAGTAGAAGTAACAGTGAACTGCACCTATCAACCCTATCAACAAAAAACAAAATAATGATCATGCGCTATCAACTACAGTTCCTGTTTTTGCTGATCGTCACCAACGCTTCTTTCCTCCATGCACAGGAAGTTGACCTGAACAATGAACTGGACTCCGGCAAACAAAAAGCAAAAACAGAATACATCAATTATACGTTTCAATCATCACGTATCATTAACGGTCATTCCATTGAAATTATTCCCAAAGGGATGATGGACTTTCGTATAGCTCACCGTTTCGGTACGCTTAACGGTGGCCTGTATGAATTATTTGGATTAGACAATGCCAGCATGCGGATGAGTTTTGATTTTGGTCTTGCACCCAACCTGATGATAGGCGTGGGCAGAAGCACTTATCAAAAGCAATACGATGGTTTTGTTAAGTACCGCTTTCTTCGCCAGAGCAAAGGTGAAAAGAACATGCCATTCAGTGCAGCCATTGCATCATCCATTATGCTCACTACATTAAAATGGCAGGACCCGACAAGAGATAATTTATTTTCATCACGTTTACAGTATGCCCACCAGCTTATTCTTGCACGTAAGTTTTCAGAGGGTACAGCTTTGCAACTGATGCCCACCCTTGTGCATTATAATCTTGTAACAAAAGCTACTGATCCAAACGATATTCTTGCACTGGGTATTGGCGGCAGGCAACGTATAACACAAATGGTATCGGTTAATGCCGAATATTACTACCTCTTTCCCGGCTCCCGTTTTGAAGGCACCACCAATTCGTTCTCCATTGGATTTGATATAGAAACCGCCGGACATGTGTTTCAACTGCATTTCACCAATTCACGTGGTATGACGGAGCGTACTTTCATCAGCGAAACAGCCGGAAGCTGGGGCAAAGGAAATATTCTCTTTGGCTTCAATATTTCAAGGATGTTTAACTTGCAAAGAAAAAGACGCTGATACCTTGGCAGCCAATCAAACAATCTATGCGTAACACACTATTGATCCTTTTGCTGGCAACCTTGCTTGCCGCCTGTAAAAAGAATGGCACAGAAAATAATAACCCGGTGGATATTACGTCGGGCACATGGCGCATCAGCTATTTCTGGGATGTACAGGATAAAACATCCGCTTACAGCAATTATTATTTCATGTTTTTAAATGGCGGCACATTCATGGCGCATGGCAGCTCATCAACAATTACCGGCACCTGGAGCCAAACCGAAACACGCATAAATATCAACTTCAGCAGTACTCCTTTAAGCGAACTTAATGGCAACTGGCTTAAAACAGAACTGACTACCAACAGCATTAAACTCAAAGACGATAGTCCATCGCAGGACGGACAACTCCAGTTTACCCGGAATTAGTCCGGGGCTTCAAAAGAGCATTACCCCTTGTTGGTGCGTGTTTTTCATTTACATTTGCACCTGATTACGGCGGATTTGTTTATTGTTCGGCCAAACAGAACTAATAAACGTGAATAAAAACTCTCACCCGGTTTTCCCAAGCGTTTATAGTTCATACAGAGTTGTCAGCTGTTTGCTGATGTTACTTGTTTTGCCCTGCTTTATATCCGTCTTACATTATTCATTCTGCCTGGAATGCAAAACATTCAGCAGCAAAACGGATAAACTATGGACATCAGAAAAGAACTTCAGAAAAGAATTTTAGTGATCGACGGTGCAATGGGTACCATGATCCAGCGTCATAAACCAACAGAAGCAACATATCGTGGCGAACGATTCAAACACTGGCATATCGATTTAAAAAATAACAGCGACATCCTCAATCTTACACAACCCGGTATTGTTGAAGGAATTCATCGTGAATACCTGGAAGCAGGAGCGGATATTATTGAAACAAACACCTTTGCAGCTACATCCATACCACAAGCAGATTTTGAATTACAGGAGTATGTGTATGAAATGAATGTAGAAGGAGCACGGTTGGCAAGAAAAGCCGCTGATGATTATACAAAGAAAGATCCAACCAAACCAAGGTTTGTGGCAGGTGCTATTGGGCCGCTCAACAAAACATTATCGCTGTCGCCCGATGTAAATAACCCCGGCTATCGTGCTGTTACGTTTGATGAAGTAGTAGCAGCGTATTACGAACAGGTTAAAGGATTGGTGGATGGTGGTGTAGATCTTCTGTTGATCGAAACCATCTTTGATACGCTCAATGCCAAAGGAGCCATCTTCGCTATCAAGAAATATTTCCAGGATATACATAAACCGGAACTGCCGATCATGATCAGCGGAACCATTACCGATGCCAGTGGCCGCACACTCAGTGGACAAACACTCGAAGCATTTTACATTTCGGTAATGCATGCAAAACCATTGAGTGTAGGTTTGAACTGTGCCTTGGGTGCACATGAAATGCGTCCGCATATTGAAGAGTTATCACAGATCGCTTCCTGTTATGTGTCGGCTTATCCCAACGCAGGCTTACCAAACGCCATGGGCGAGTACGATGAACGACCTGAAGATACCGGTCATTATTTGGAAGAATGGGCAAAAGAAGGTTGGGTAAATATTGTGGGTGGCTGCTGCGGCACCACACCCGATCATATCAAACACATTGCCGAGCATGTAAAAAAGATTCAACCAAGACCATTACCGGTAGTGGAAGCCGCATTGTAATTATTTGAACTACGAAGCCACAACGAAGAAAAAGAAATGACCAGCATTAAACCATACAGCCGCTTTTCAGGATTAGAACCATTAGTGGTTCGTCCTGAAACAAATTTTATTAACGTAGGTGAACGTACCAACGTTACCGGCTCCAAGAAATTTGCACGCCTCATTAAAGAAAATAAATACGAAGAGGCACTGAGCATTGCACGCCAGCAGGTAGAGAACGGTGCACAGATCATTGATGTAAACATGGATGATGCATTGCTCGACGGCGTGCAAGCCATGACCACCTTCATCAACCTGTTGCAGAGCGAACCGGATATTGCAAAAATTCCGGTCATGATCGACTCATCGAAATTCGAGATCATTGAAGCAGGTTTAAAATGTGTGCAAGGGAAATGCATTGTCAACTCTATTTCCATGAAAGAAGGAGTTGATAAATTTATTGAACAGGCACGTACCTGCTACATGTATGGTGCTGCCGTTGTAGTGATGGCTTTTGATGAAGTTGGACAGGCTGATACCAAAGAACGGAAAGTAGAGATCTGTCACCGTGCTTATAAAATTTTAACTGAGCAGGTTGGTTTCGATCCACAGGATATCATCTTCGACCCCAATATTTTTGCCCTGGCAACGGGTATGGAAGAACACAACAATTACGGTGTTGATTTTATTGAAGCCACCAGAGAGATTAAACAGCTGATGCCCCTTGCCAAAATCAGTGGTGGTGTAAGTAACCTTTCTTTTTCATTCCGTGGTAACGATCATGTGCGGGAAGCCATGCACAGTGTGTTTCTGTTCCATGCCATTAAAGCAGGTATGGACATGGGCATTGTGAACGCCGGTCAGTTAGTGGTGTACGATGAAATTGAACCGCAGTTAAGAGAGTTGTGCGAAGATGTAATCCTCAACCGCAATAACGACAACAACGAAGCCACTGACAAACTCATTGCGTTTGCAGAAACGGTAAAGTCGAAAGGAAAAGAAACAGTAAAAGATGAAGCATGGCGCAACACATCGGTAGAAGAGCGCTTGAAACATTCGCTGGTAAATGGTATTACCGATTATATTGAAGCCGATACTGAAGAAGCCCGTTTAAAATACAGCGCTCCTTTGGAAGTAATTGAAGGACCATTAATGGCCGGCATGGATGTGGTGGGTGATTTATTTGGCGCCGGTAAAATGTTTTTACCACAGGTAGTAAAGAGCGCAAGGGTCATGAAGAAGAGTGTGGCTGTACTTACGCCTTACATCGAACAGGAAAAAGAAGACCGCAAACAGGCACATCTGGCAGCAGGAACGGTGAATGAAGAAAGTGCCGGTGCTGCAAAAATTTTATTAGCAACAGTAAAAGGCGATGTACATGATATTGGAAAAAATATTGTGGGAGTTGTATTAGGTTGTAACGGGTATGAAGTAATTGATATGGGTGTAATGGTGCCGACTGATAAAATTCTGGATACGGCACAAAAAGAAAATGTAGATATCATTGGTTTGAGTGGATTGATTACACCATCGCTTGATGAAATGGTGCATGTGGCTCACGAAATGAAACGCCGGGGCATGAAGCAACCGTTGCTCATTGGCGGCGCAACTACATCACGGATGCATACAGCAGTAAAAATTGCACCACAATACGAAGAAGGCGTAATACATGTACTCGATGCAAGTCGTAGTGTAACAGTAGCAGGTAATTTATTAAATCAGGAGCAGAAACCGGAATTCCTCGGCAACTTAAAAGCAGAATACGATAAGCTGCGGGATGATTTTAATAACAAGAAAGTTGTAAAGCAGTTTTTAAGTTTAGCAGAAGCGCAGGCGAACAAAACAAAAATCGATTGGAGTAACTACCAACCTGTTGCACCAACATTTACCGGCACAAAGGTTTTTGCCGATTACGATTTGGCCGAGCTCCGCAAGTATATCGACTGGAAACCTTTCTTTATTGCTTGGGAACTCCATGGCAACTTCCCCGATATATTGACAGATAAAGTAGTGGGTGCAGAAGCAACCAAACTGTACAACGATGCCAATGCATTGCTGGATAAAATTATTGCTGAGAAATGGTTGAGTGCAAAAGGCACCGTTGGTTTCTGGCCGGCAAACAGCGACGGAAAAGACAGTGTGGAAGTACGAAGTACGAATGCAGAAGTTCGATTAGAGTTCCTTCGTCAGCAAATAAAAAAGGCAGAGGGGCAACCAAATATTTCGCTGGCTGATTTTATTAAACCGGCTAACGACTCACAACTACCGGCTACTGACTACCTCGGTGCTTTCTCCGTTACCATCCACGGCATCGAAGAACACATCAAACGTTTTGAAGCAGCACACGATGATTACAATAAGATCACACTACAGGCATTGGCCGATCGTTTAGCCGAAGCATTTGCGGAGTGCTTGCACGAGCGCACACGAAAAGAGTTCTGGGGTTATGCAAAAGAGGAAGCACTGAGTAACGAAGACCTCATCAAAGAACAATACATGGGTATTCGTCCGGCACCGGGCTATCCTGCATGTCCCGATCATACAGAGAAATACAAATTGTTTAGTTTACTTGGCGGCGAAGAAGCTACCGGTATTCATTTAACCGAATCGTTGGCGATGTATCCTGCATCGTCTGTTTGCGGTTGGTACTTTGCACATCCTGACAGTAAATATTTTGGTGTAGGTAAAATCAGTAACGATCAGTTAGAAGATTATACCAAACGCAAAGGCATGAGTATCGAAGAAGCAACAAGATGGTTGCGACCGATTTTAGAATGATCTTCCCAAATACATAAAGCGCCCCGCAAATGCGGGGCGCTTTATTTTAAAAAAAAATTACTGCGTTAAATCCAACCCCAACTCCTCTTCCGTATCTCTTATACTTCACTCAAATAACGAAGTGCAAACAGTTCCACTGTTGAAGTAAACTATTCATATCAATTTTAAAAACACAACAAAATGAAAAGCGTAAAGTTTTTTACAGCTGCAGCTATTGCTATGCTTATTTCTGCAGGAGCATCTGCACAAACCTCATCTTCAAAAATGAAAGAGAAAACAGTAGAAGTTGGTGGAGCGCCTATGTATCCATCAAAAAATATTGTTGAAAATGCTGTCAACTCAAAAGATCACACAACACTTGTTGCAGCGGTAAAAGCAGCCGGCCTTGTTGAAACGTTAATGGGAGCTGGGCCATTTACTGTATTTGCCCCTACCAATGCTGCATTCGAAAAATTACCTGCAGGTACTGTTGAAACATTACTGAAACCTGAAAACAAAGGAACGCTTACGGCCGTACTAACCTATCATGTTGTTGCAGGAAAATTAGACGCCAAATCAATTGCCAAACTCATTAAAGATGGTAACGGCAAAGCAGAATTAACAACTGTACAAGGTGGTAAACTCTGGTTGTGGATGCAGGATAACAAACTCTGGATTAAAGATGAAAAGGGAGGCATGGCTTCCGTTACTATAAAAGATGTATATCAGAGCAATGGTGTTATTCATGTAATTGACGCTGTTGTTTTGCCGAAAGGTTAGTGAATGATGTAGTCCTGGTTTTGGTTAAAAAAGAGGTTGGTTTCTACTAACCTCTTTTACCTTACTTCTGCTGAAAATAAAATCATTTTCAACATCCGGATCGGCAGAAGCAAACGTATCTCTTATACCTGCACCGTTGATCTGTAATATGGGTAATCAAAACCAAATCTGCCATCCATTATACAATTTTTAAAAATCAAAAAAACAAACAATGAAAAAGAGAAAAGTTTTACTGACTGTTTTTGCTGCAGCAGTAGCCTTAACAGGGGGCATCATTTATGCTGCCGACCATCTTGATGCACCTGCTGTATCAAACCAGGCTACAGACATTACCGATGTGTATGTGTTCCAGGGTGAAAACACAAACAACCTTGTGTTTGTTGCCAACACACAAGGCCTGCTTTCACCTGCTGCAACAGGCGCTGCCAAATTTGATGAGAAAACACTCATTGAATTTAATATTGATAACACGGGCGATAATGTGGAAGACCTCGTTATCCAGGCAATTGTAATGAATAATAACATGAGAGTGTATGGCCCTTACAAGCCCGCTGCTACCGGCTCAAGAAGTGTAATTGCGCCCGGCTCATTTAGTGTGCAGGCAAAAGTAACACCGTATGGACAGGCTGCTGTTATTGGCGAAGAAAACGGTATTAAAGTATTTGCAGGCCCACGTGATGATCCTTTCTTTTTTGACCTGAATCAATATAAAAAAGTAGTGGGTGGTATGGCTTCAGGTTTTACCGATCCGGGTGTTGATGCTTTCAAAGGCACAAATGTATTGAGTATTGTTATTGAAGTTCCAAAGTCAAGATTAGGTGGAAGCGGCACATTAAATGTCTGGGCTGAATCAAAGAAAGCTATCAACTAAGTAAACCATCATTTTAACTTCAAAAAAAAATAATCAGATGAAACTCAAAACAGGTTTATACACAGTACTTGCAGGAACAATGTTTTTTGTAGCCTGTAAGAAAAACGAAAACACCCCTGCCACACAACAGGTGTATGAAATACAGGATCAGATGGCACGCCCGGCAATTAATACCGTATTTAATGCTCCGGCTGATAAAGATGCATATAATACAACAGCACCTTCTGCCATGAATGCGGCGTTCTTTAATAAGTTTAAAACAAACTTTCTTGCACTCAACCCCGGTTATACAACAAATGCATTAGGCCAGAATGTTGATCAGCTGATTGGTTTGCTTGTAACCGATGTGCTGAATGTGTCAACCACTAAGAAAACGACCTTCTTTGATGGCACAAACATTTTAACAGGCCGTGCTTTGGGCGATGATGTAATTGATGTGGAACTGCTGCTGCTTTTTGGTGGACCTGATGGCAGTGCAAACAGCGGTCTCACAAGCGACAATGTAGATGCCAATGACAAAGCATTCCTTACTTCATTTCCATATTTAGCTACGCCTCATTAACCTATACGTACCAAGAGAAGCAACCAAGGCGAAGGGTTAAAGCCTTCGCCTTTTTAACCACAGGTATCACTACAAATTATTCCTTATGTATAAATTGTTTATCACAATCGCTGCTGTTCTGCTGGTTGCATGCACTTCTAAAAAAAAGCCTGTAGTCATAAACGAAGATGTTTCATTATTGATGAAACAAAAACCGGCGG
>NZ_CAMLGT010000064.1 GCF_946479605.1 uncultured Lacibacter sp. | reverse complement strand
ATTGCTAAAGGGCCGAAGTGGATTCCCGCAATACAAAACGGCAGAAATGTAAAAGCTTGGCATAGAGAAAAAATAATTGTTAACTATCAATCAACAAACGGATCTGACGAATATTGGATTTCTGTAGTAACCAATTAATCAACAACTATAATATCTGCAATAAAAAAGCGAGGATACTAAACCTCGCTTTTTCTATTCTTAGAAAGTCAACTCTTCGTCCTTCAGCTTTATCAGCAACTCCTTCTTTTCACTCGCCTCTACCCTGCCAATCACCTGTGCATCTACGCCAAACGATTTTGCGATGCTGATCAATGCATCAGCATCTTTTTCATTGGTATAAATTTCCAAGCGTGTACCCATGTTGAACACCTGGTACATTTCACGGGCATCAGCACCTGAAGCTTCTTGTATGAGATCGAAAATGATTGGCGGCGTAAAAAGATTGTCTTTCACAATCTTCATTGGCCCCGGTAAATATTTCATGCATTTAGTTTGACCGCCACCACTGCAGTGGATCAAGCCGTGAACTGCATCAAAATGATTTTCTAATATTTCTTTTAACACAGGTGCAAATGTTCTTGTGGGAGATAACAGCAAACGACCAATGAGTGAAGTTTCTCCGTTCGGCAATTTCACTTCATCGGCCAAACGGTGTTTACCAATATACACCACATCATCGCTCAGTTTCGATTCAAATGTTTCAGGGAAATGATGCGCATAATATTTTTCCAATACATCATGTCTTGCACTCGTCAATCCATTACTACCTAAACCACTGTTGTACGATGTTTCGTAATTCGCCTGTCCAAAACCGGCCAATCCAACAATTACATCACCGGCTTTTATTTTATCGTTACTGATCACTTTGCTCTTCGGCCAACGAGCCGTCATCGTTCCGTTTACTGCAATGGTACGCACCACATCTCCTACATCTGCTGTTTCACCACCGAGGTAATGAATATTTACCCCATATTCTTTCAGTTGTGCAAATAACTCAGCCGAGCCATTGATCACCTGTTCCAGCACTTCACCCGGAATCAATGTTTTGTTTCGATCAACTGTAGAAGAGAATAAAATATTATCGTAAATACCTACGCAAAGCAAATCATCGAGGTTCATTACAATTGCATCCTGTGCAATGCCTTTCCAGACCGATACATTGCCGGTTTCTTTCCAATACAAATAAGCCAAAATACTTTTCGTGCCCGCACCATCGGCATGCGTTACGTTCACCCAATCGGCATCACCACCCAGGTAATCGGGATAAAGTTTGCAGAAAGCATTTGGGTATAACCCCTGATCAAGATGCTCTACTGCCTTGTGTACTTCTTCCTTTTGTGCCGAAACGCCCCGTTTATTGTATAATGACATGCCGCTTTGTTTATGAGCCGCAAAACTAACACTTCCACACATCAAATGTGTTACTTTTGTGCCTTCAAATTATGAAGGTTTACAGAAGTCTGCAGCAGTTGCCCGTTTTTACGAATGCCGTAGTGACCATCGGCACTTTCGATGGCGTTCATCTTGGGCATCAACAGATCATTAAGCAACTTTGTGCTGAAGCAAGAGAAAAAGGAGGCGAATCAATCCTCATCAGTTTTTACCCCCACCCCCGCAAAATTGTACAGCCCGAAACATATACTCCCGAGCTTACTACACTGGAAGAACGTATTGAACTACTAAAACAGCAGGGATTAGACAACCTGGTTGTGGTTCCTTTCAACAAAGAATTTTCGGAGCAAACAGCCCAACAATACATCAAGGATTTCCTGGTGGATCGTTTTCATCCATCGCTCATTATTATTGGTTACGATCATAAGTTTGGAAACAACCGTGAAGGTGATTATCGTTTGCTGGAGAAGATGGGCGAAGAATACAATTACGGTGTGAAAGAAATTCCGCAACAGCTCATGAATGAAGTGGCAGTGAGTTCAACAAAAATCCGCAGAGCCATTTCCGCTGGCGATGTTGAAAATGCCAACCAGCTTTTGGGTTATACTTATTTCTTCCGGGGTTATGTGGTAGAGGGAAATAAACTGGGCCGAAAACTTGGATACCCCACTGCCAACCTGCAGATACAGGACCAGGATAAACTGGTACCTGCCAATGGCGTGTATGCTGTAGAAGCGCAGGTGGAAGGTGATGCAAGGATATTAAAAGGTATGATGAATATTGGCACACGCCCAACGGTTGATGGCACCACCAAAACAGTAGAAGTCAACCTGTTTGATTTTGCTGAAGATATTTACAACAGGCATTTAAAAGTGTTTGTAAAATATCATTTGCGTGAAGAGGTGAAATTCGACGGACTGGATCAACTGATTGAACAATTACACAAAGACAAAGAAATTTCCATCAGCAAATTAGCCAACTGATCTGCTGATAAAAAACCTAAACATAACTAACATGCTCGCATCGATCAACCCCACTACAACAAAAGCCTGGCAACAGTTAACTACACATGCTGCACAAATGAAACAGGTGCACATGAAACAATTGTTTGCAGCGGATAACAACCGTTTTCAAAAATTCAATGTAACTGAAGGCGATATTGTTTTCGATTACTCCAAGAATATTATTACAGAAGAAACCATGCAACTGCTGCAGCAATTAGCAGATGAATGCAAGGTGAAAGAGGCGATTGGAAAAATGTTTGGTGGAGATGTGATCAACCATACCGAAAAGCGTGCTGTGCTGCATACTGCACTCCGTAACTTTTCAGGCAAACCGGTTTTGGTTGATGGTAAAGATGTAATACCCGATGTACAACGTGTACTGGCACAAATGAAGAGTTTCTGTGCAAGCATTCATAGTGGCGAATGGAAAGGTTATACCGGCAAAAAGATCAAATACATTGTAAATATTGGTATTGGAGGAAGTGATCTTGGTCCCGTAATGGTAACAGAAGCATTGAAACCTTATTGGGTTGATGGCATTGAAACCTATTTTGTAAGTAATGTGGACGGTACACATATTGCAGAAACATTAAAGAAGGTTACTGCAGATGAAACACTGTTCCTCATTGCATCAAAAACATTTACCACGCAGGAAACCATGACCAATGCACACAGTGCAAGAAGCTGGTTTTTGCAGCATGCAAAGGATGAAGCATTTGTTGCCAAACATTTTGCAGCATTATCTACCAATGAAAAAGAAGTGGTGAAGTTTGGTATTGACAAAACAAACATGTTTGAATTCTGGGATTGGGTTGGCGGTCGTTACAGTTTGTGGAGTGCCATTGGTTTATCCATTGCATTAACAATTGGCTATAACAATTTTGAAGAACTGCTGAAAGGTGCTTATGCAGCTGATGAACATTTCAACACTGTTCCCTTCGATAAAAATATTCCGGTGATCATGGCGTTGCTGGGCACCTGGTATGTAAACTTCTTTGATGCAAAGAGTGAAGCTATACTTCCTTACGATCAGTACCTGCACCGCTTTGCTGCTTACTTCCAGCAGGGCAACATGGAAAGTAATGGCAAGTATGTTGACCGCAGCGGCAATAAAGTGGAGTACAGCACCGGCCCTATTATTTGGGGCGAGCCGGGTACCAATGGGCAACACTCGTTTTATCAATTGATCCACCAGGGCACTCATTTAATTCCTGCTGATTTTATTGCACCGGCCATCAGTCATAATCCATTGAGCGATCACCACAACAAACTCATGAGTAATTTCTTTGCACAAACAGAAGCACTCATGAACGGCAAAAGCAAAGAAGAAGTGATTGCTGAAGGCGTAAAAGAAGAGTTGATTCCCTATAAAGTATTTGAAGGCAACCGCCCAACCAATTCCATTCTTGTAAAAAAGATCACGCCATTTACTTTAGGTGAGCTTGTTGCTTTCTACGAACACAAAATATTTGTTCAAGGTGTTGTCTGGAATGTTTACAGCTTCGATCAATGGGGAGTTGAGCTGGGTAAACAACTGGCAAATAAAATTCTTCCTGAATTGATAACGGATGATACAGTATCATCGCATGATGCATCAACCAATGCACTCATCAATCACTACAAAGCATTCCGTAAATAAGAGAAAAGCCTCCCAAACGGGAGGCTTTTACTTTCATGCTCATTTTACAATCGCTGTTAATAGAGATAATTCAAAGCTGTCTTGTCGTTGTTGTTAAACGGACGGTTTGTTGTTGCACTTAAGCAAGCCAGCATCCATGAGTTTGGATCAGGTCCGGTTGGTGTTCCGGGAATATGAACAGCACCAACAGAACTTGCACCTTCATTATAAGCAGCACCGCCACAACTGTATTGACGGCTCATATAATCTGTATGACGGAATCCAATACAATGACCGATTTCATGCGCCACAACCGTTGTCATAAAATCAATGCCATAAGTTGTGTATGTTTTTGCATAATTAATGGTGCCGTATGGATTACCGCCGCTTGGGAAGCCTGCAGATGCAATGTACTGGCGTGAGTTCACAATTTTAATATTGATATCACCGCCACTGGCAACACGTTGGAATGTAAGTGACAGGTTTTCTGCATTGTAACGTGCTATTGCATTATTAATAGCAGTAGAAAAATTAGCTGGTATGCTATTTCCTGATATACTTACAGTGATTGTTCGTGGGCCAGATACAAGATTGGTTGTGCGGTACTGTTCTTCATTTGCAACAATCAATTTATTCACCGTTTTTTGAGTAGTAAGCTCTTGTGGACTAAGGAAAATATCCCCTTCCACTATATAACCACCATCAGCAGCAATTACATTGTCTGAAGAAAATCCAAGCGCAGAAATCTGGCTCAAAACTTCTTGTGAAACTTCAGCAGGTGCATCTTCTTTTGCAGCCTTAGAACATGCCACAATAAACAAGGTGGTAAAAGAGGCAACGGCTAAAATGGATAATAGTTTTCTCATGTTTTAAATGTTTAGGTTTAAATTAGAGTTTTAAATTATTTAATTTTCCGTTAAAACAAAAGCATTCTTGTAAAAAAATGACTTCTGTTTTTCGGGAACAGCCAAAGCGGGGTAAATACACTGCGCATTTTTACGATTTTCCGGCATCAACTGCTATTTGCCGATTTCTAAACTGAGTCCGTTTTCATGAAATTATATTCAAACAATATATCCTTCTTTTATATCAGCTGTTTAAAAAAGAGTCTGCTTATTATTATTCTTCTCACCGTAATCATAGCAAACGCACAGCCACAGCAGCAAAAGAATGTGGAAAAGATGTCGCCCCTGCTCAGACAACAAATAAGCCGAATGAACCAGGCTGACGAAGGTTTATACAATATCATTGTTGCAGATCTTTTTCAATTCCGCAAACTGCTGAAACAATACCCCGCTGTTAAATTGGTGACAACCTATCCAGCCACTGGCCTTGCTGTTATCCATTGCAGTACAACAGTATTGCAACAATTACTTGAACATTCCATCATCCGTTTTGCTGATAAAAAACAACAAGCGAAAGAAGAGTTGCTGTTTGGTTTTGTTGACTATGCGTTCAACCGCATTTCCACACTGCATCACTATTATCCTGCTTTGAATGGAAACAACATCATTGTCTCCATCAAGGAACAATATTTTGACACCACCGATATTGATCTGAAAGGCCGTACACTACTATCGCCGTACCAGGCAACCACCAAAAGCGATCATGCAAGTATTATGGCGACCATGATGGCGGGTGGTGGTAACAGTTGGTATAATACTAAAGGTGCAGCATGGGGAGCGCAAATAAGTTCAGCAAGTTTCAGCAACCTTATACCTGAGCCTGATTCGTATTATAAAAACACACCCATACTACTGCAAAATCATTCGTACGGAACTATTGTTGAAAGTTATTATGGTGCCGAAGCTGCTGCTTACGATGCATCTGTCAACAACAACCCATCGCTGCTTCATGTATTTTCGGCCGGCAACTCAGGAACACAAACTGCAACAACAGGAAACTTTGCAGGCATTGCAGGTTATTCCAATCTTACAGGCAATTTCAAACATGCAAAGAATATCATCACTGTTGGTCATACTGATTCGTTTGGCGTTGTACTTGCACCCAGTTCTAAAGGACCAGCGTTTGATGGAAGAATAAAACCTGAATTGGTTGCATTTGGAGAAGATGGAAGTTCAGGAGCCACTGCATTAGTATCGGGCATTGCAGGAGTGTTGCAGCAATTATACAAACAACAACACAGTAATACAACCGCACCTGCTTCGTTGATCAAAGCCTTTTTATTGAACAGTGCAGACGATGTGGATGCTCCGGGTATTGATTACAGATCTGGCTATGGCAGCGCCAATGCATACAATGCCGTAACAGCCATGAGTAACAATCAATATTTTACCGGCACTGTAAGCAACAACACACAACAGCAATTCACTATTTCAGTTCCTGC
Source organism: uncultured Lacibacter sp. (assembly GCF_946479605.1). The sequence goes on along the minus strand of NZ_CAMLGT010000064.1, from coordinate 8,762 downwards.
AAATACAAAGCAATTGAGGGTTACACTTGTATGGAGCGATCCTGCAGCCACACCTAACAACAGCAAAGTGTTGATAAACGATCTTGATCTTACTATAACTGATGTTTCATCAAACAATGTATTTCAACCATGGGTATTAAACAGCAGTCCTTCTGCTGCAGCTTTGCAACAATTACCTGTACGAAAGCGAGACAGTTTAAACGTAGTTGAACAGGCAACGATTGATTTTCCATCTGCCGGTAATTATCTCATCACTGTAAATGGCTATGCAATCACATCAGCAACACAGGATTTTTCGATTGCCTATTCCACTGAACAAGCTGATCGTTTCAGCTGGCATTTTCCTACAGCATCAGATCATTTGTTTCCGGGACTAGTGAATGTAGTGCGCTTCCAATCAAGCTACTCAAATACAACAGGCACATTGCAGATGAGCATTGATGATACCAACAGCTGGCAAACAGTTGAAACAGGTATTGATCTTTCGAAAGGATATTATAAGCTGAACACACCTGCCATCAACAGCAGAGCAGTATTACGGATGATCATCAATAATAGTGCTTACCCAGGCAATATGTTCACTATTTCGCAACGACCGGTTGTACCTGTTGGTTTTAATTGTAATGATTCTGTTATGCTCAGTTGGAGAAATGATACTGCTGCCACAGCCTATCGTATCATGCAATTAGGCAATCACTATATGGAACTCTTACAGACAACTACGGATAGTTTTATTGTGTTACCAAAGCAGTTGTTAACAGCAAAACATTTTGCCATTACGCCCGTGTATCGTTATGTTACTGCGGTAAGGAGTTACACGTTCAATTACGAATCGCAGGGAGCCGGTTGTTATATCCGCAGTTTTCTTGCAGATAAAACAGTAACCGATCAGGGCCTGCTCAATCTTGAACTCAGTACCGGTTACCGGGTAAAAGCTGTACGGTTTGAAGAATACAGCCGTAACGGTTTTTCACAACTGGCGCAACAACCGTTTACAAACAGCTTGCAATTCACTACAACAGATGCAGCATTGAAACAAGGCAATAATCTTTATCGTGCTGTTGTTGAGCTGCAGGATGGTCGCTTATTCTACTCCGACACTGCAAACGTTTATCATACTGGTGATAAAAATGCTGTTGTATATCCTAATCCTGCACCTGTAAAAGGAAGCATCCGTGTTTTAACAGACCAGGATGATCTGCAATTTCAACTCATCGATAATAATGGCCACATTGTGTTGCAGCAACCCATCTTTGATTATCCGCAACAGGTTTCATTACAACAATTGCAAAGAGGTATTTATTATTACCGCCTGGTAAAAAAGAATCAGAAAGTACAAACCGGTGTACTGATCGTACAATAACTGAAAGAGCCGCTTGCTTAAGCGGCTCTTTTTATAATATCATGATTGTTTAACTCCAGAGTGAAGAAGGATATTCACCGGCAGCAACAAGATCATCAACACTTTTCTGTACACCCGGTGCATCTTCTTTATAGGTAACACCAAACCATTGTGATGAAGTTGGTATTACTTTTACAACACCCGATCCCTGCTTAATATATTTATCAGCAACAATCGGAATAAAGAATTCCGATTTTTCTTCCTGTCCGTGTTCCTGCAGGAATGTTGCAAACATCTTTTCCGTCATAGCAAAGATGGAAGGATCGAAGCACCAAAAGTTCATACTTACACTTGAGTTATAAGGCACTTCGTGTTTTCCTGCTGCATCTTCATATACAATTTTTTCTCCCTCTGCGTAGATCTTTGTCCGCTCAGAAATACTTACCAGGTTTTGCTCAGCATCAACTTCGCATACACCACGGCTTACTGTACCGTTTGCACTTAATGTTTTTGCCAGTTCGTAACCAATAATGGATTGCTGTGAAGGGCTGCATGCAGTTGTTAAGAAGCTATATGCTTTTTCAAACGCATCACGGCCATAAAAATCATCGGCATTGATCACTGCAAATGGTTCTTTAATTGCATCCTTTGCACAAAGAATGGCATGAGCAGTCCCCCATGGCTTTGTTCTGCCTGCAGGAATTTCGTAACCATTTGTTAACGAATCAAGCTGTTGATATACGTAATCGATTTCAATACGGCCTTTCAGTTTGGGTTCAAACACCGCTTTGAAATTATCTGCAAAATCTTTACGGATGATAAACACTACTTTGCCAAAACCGGCACGCATGGCATCGTAGATAGAGTAATCCATTATGGTTTCGCCCGAAGGACCAAAGCCTTCCATCTGTTTCATACTTCCGTAACGGCTGGCCATACCTGCTGCAAGAATCAAAAGTGTAGGTTGCATGTATTCGTTTATTTTTGAGCGCTGCGAAGATATAGAAACAATTGTTGCGCACCACCATGCAAACGATATCACCAAAAATTCAATGCCAGGATGTAAACTGGATGCTCAACAGCGGTCAACCATTTCCGTTTACTGTAGCAAGACTTGATCTGCTGCATCCGTTTATTTCAGGCAACAAATACTTTAAACTGAAATACAATCTGCAACAGGCGATACTGCAACAAAAGCAAGGTATTCTCACCATGGGTGGTGCTTATTCCAACCATCTTGCAGCAACAGCTTTTGCCTGCTATGAACAGGGATTTATTTCTACAGGCATCATACGTGGCGAAATTCAGGAACCGCTTAACAGTACACTTTCTTTTTGTACACAACAACGTATGCAGTTGATCGCTGTCCGCAGAAACGAATATGCATCAACCAGTGCTGTAGTAAAACAGATCATTGCCCAACATCCGCATTTATTATTTGTGCCTGAAGGAGGAAATAATGAAGAAGGATTCAACGGCTGTAAAGAAATTCTTCAACAGGTAGAGGAAGCAACATCGTTTACGCATATTGTATGTGCTGTTGGCACCGGCACTACGTTTAAAGGAATTGCAGCATCTGCTTCAGCACATCAAACTGTTATTGGCATTCCTGTCCTGAAAATAAAAGAAGAAGAACAGAATGCATTTATTCGTCAACATGTTTCCCCATTTGCTTTATCCAAACAGAAGATCCTGTTTGGTCATTCAGGAAAAGGATATGGCCGCACAGATGAGCTGTTAATCAATTTTATCAATTCATTTTATCTGAAGACCACAATTCCGACCGACATTGTGTACACCGGCAAACTGATGCAGGCTGTGATTTCACTGGCAGAACAAGGATATTTTCCTGCAGAAAGCAATATACTGGTAATCCATTCCGGTGGCTTGCAAGGGAACAACAGTCTGCCTGCCGGAACGTTATTATTCTGAACGGCATTATATTTGTGCCCATAGAGAACGATCAATTGAACACATATCAATTCCATGAATAAACTGAGCTTACCCATTCTGTTCCTCATTCTTTGCTTATCCGCATCCGCACAACAGGACACGCTTCCTAAATTTACAGCATTGAAAAAAAAGAATGGCGAAATTGAACTGAGCTGGGTCAGTACATTTAAAAATGTATCGCAGATCAATATTCAGCGTTCAAAAGACAGTTTGCGGAATTTCAGTACTATTCATTCGCTGCCTAACCCCAATGCAAAATCGTACAGCTACATTGACAAAACTGCAAAGAACGACAGTGGCTATTACCGTGTTTTTATTTTGTTTGAAGGATCCAACTATGTGTTCACCCCATCAAGAAAACTCACAATCGATACTTCTACCGTAACCGTGGTGCAACGGATCACTCCCACCAAACCACCCGTCACACAAAAAGAACCTGAAAAAGAAGAGAGAACACAAGCCCCACCCAAACCAGTATGGGTGCCTTCCCTTTATATCTTTACGGGTAACGACGGCAATCCCGTTATACGGTTGCCCGATGCTCCTTCAAAAAAATACTCGGTAAGGTTTATGAAAGAAGATGGTACTACCCTGTTCATTATTCCCAAAATAACAGAAGCCTATCTCACACTTGATAAAGTGAACTTCATGAAATCGGGCTGGTATCATTTTGAACTGCTGGAAGATGGCAAGCTGAAAGAGAAAAATAAGTTCCTGATTACAAGAGACTATTAATTCTTTTCTGCTTCATTTGAAGAATGGCCTCGTTTTTGTAATTTGTAGTGTCATGCAGATCGCTTCCCCTGCATACCCACTCATGAAACGTTTGTACTTACCATTCTTACTGGCAGCTTTGCTTTCAGTACCCGATTCATCAAATGCCCAACGTGTAGGACGTAAAGGCGTTACTCCCGTTAATACTACAGTTTCAAAAAATAAGCAGACATTCAATTTTACATTGGCCCAGTTAGAGGGGCGATGGCAGGAAGTGAAACGTACGGCTGCAGGCAAACAGGATTTACCGATTGCTGATACCATTTATCTCCATTTCACTGAAACAGACAAAGTAGAAACGAGAGATGGCACAAAAACCATTATGCGTGGCGCTGCGTTGATTGATGAGCCGGGCAACATCCTGGTTGCTGCTGCTGATGTATATACCATTGGTGCACTTTCTGCAACTGAATTAGTATTGCTTGATGATGATGGCACTGTGCATACACTCGCAAAAAAAGAGATCTTCTGGCGTGAAACATTGGGTAAGAATGCAGTGAATGACCAGGTGCTGGATACACCGCTTAATCCTGATCTTTCTGTTTTTGATGGCAGCAGCTGGACTGTGTTCCGCCGCAGAGCAAAACCCGGTGCAGTAAGTGATGGATCGGTTTTGATACGCTATGTAAAGAATATAAAAAGCAACGGTGCAACTGCAGCAACCGGTGAACTTACTTTTTATTCAAAAGATAAAACGGAAGTACAGCCCTGCACAATTACCGTTATAAATAACCAGGTGGAAATAAAATCGGGCGGGCATTCCTGGCTGATGTTTGTTTACAAAGCTGAAAAAGAAGAATGGATCTTTGGCGATCATAAAACACTGCTCTACTTCGCCAAGCCATTATAGTTTTATATCAAACACTTTTTCAAAATTCTTTTTCACCCGTTCTTTTGCTTCGTTGAAACTAACGGGATGGCCTAACTCTTTTTCCAAAGATGTTACTTGCTTGTTTTCAATACCACATGGAATGATGTGATTGAAATAATTCAGATCGGTATTTACATTAAATGCAAAACCATGCATGGTTATCCACCGGCTGCAGCGCACGCCCATGGCGCATATCTTCCGTTCTTTTCCTTTTACATCAGGATCTAACCATACACCTGTTTCTCCGGGGCTGCGATCACCTTTTAATCCGTAATCAGCCATCGTTAAAATGATCACATCTTCCAGCTTGCGGAGGTACTTACCAATATCTGTTTCAAATTTTTCCAGGTCGAAAATGGGGTAACCCACAATTTGCTGCGGACCATGAAACGTAATATCGCCACCACGATTGGTCGGGTAATATTCAATGCCTTTGGCTGTTCTTTCTTCTTCACTGATAAGAATATTCTTTACATCGCCGCTTTTGCCAAGTGTGTAGACGGGCGGATGTTCGACAAAAAGCAGGTAGTGTTGGGTAGTGAGTGGTGAGTAGTGAGTGGTGAGCGGCTCCCGGCCATCGGCTGCATTGCGCAATTGTGCCTTCACTTCTACGTTTTTCTTCAATAAACTTTCCTGGTAATCCCAAGCCTGTTTGTACGGCATGTTTCCCAAATCTTCAAACTGCACCGGTTGTGTCATAGCCTGCAAATTTACGTTGATTTGAACGGATGAAACACAGAGCTTACTTTTGCAGCTTATGATCGACGAAGAATTACTGGACGAAGACAGTGAACTGGAGAATGGTGATGGCTCGGAGGAGCTGTACGAAAAGAAGCGCTTTGTAGTAACCAAGGGGCAGGAACCTTTGCGCATTGATAAATACCTGATGACGAAAATTGAAGGTGCCACCCGTAACAAAGTGCAGCATGGTATTGAGACAGGAATGGTGCTGGTGAACAACGCAAGTGTAAAGGCTAATTATAAAGTAAAACCGGGTGATGAGATCATCACCTTTACTGATACTTCACCTGAAGACACAAACCTGCAGGCCGAAGAGCTACCGCTCAATATTGTATTTGAAGATGACCATGTGATGCTGGTGAACAAAGTTCCCGGCATGGTGATGCACCCGGGCTGCGGTAACTATTCCGGAACATTGGTGAATGGTGCGTTGTGGCATTTTCAACAGCAGCAACCCAATATTACTGAAGATGAATTGCCACGCTTTGGCATGGTACACCGTATTGATAAAAACACAAGCGGGCTTGTGATCATGGCAAAGACAGAACAGGCAAGTGTGCATTTGGCCAAACAGTTTTTCAACCATACAGTTGAACGGAAATACGTGGCCCTGGTTTGGGGCGATATAAAAGAAGATAATGGAACGATCACTGGTCATGTGGGCCGTCATCAGCGTTTCCGCAAAATCATGGATGTATATCCTGATGGTGAATATGGCAAAGAAGCCGTTACACATTACACGGTTCTTGAACGTTTTGGCTATACCACACTGGTGGAATGCCGTTTGGAAACAGGACGCACCCACCAGATTCGTGTACACATGCAGCATGTTGGGCATCCATTGTTCAATGATGATACGTATGGCGGCGACCGTATTGTAAAAGGAACTGTTTACACCAAGTACAAACAGTTTGTAGATAACTGTTTTTCCATTTGTCCACGTCATGCACTGCATGCAAAAACACTGGGCTTTACGCATCCGAAAACACAGGAACGTATGCTGTTTGACAGTGAGCTGGCAACAGATATGCAGCAGGTAATTGAAAAGTGGAGAGTATATACAAAGGCAAAGAATCTTACAGGAGATGATGAATAAAAAGAAAGCCCGTCGAACGACGGGCTTTCTTTTCTTATTTCGGAAACACCATTTTATAATCCACATTCACTCTTCCTTTCGAAATATCATCCAGTTTTCCTTTCAGCATTTTACGCTTCAAGGGCTTCAGGTAGTCGATGAAGAGTTTTCCTTCGATATGATCGTATTCATGCAGAATGATGCGTGCTGTAATGCCATCAAATGTTTTTACATGTTCGTTGAAGTGTTCATCCATGTAGCGAATTGTTACTTCTTCGGCACGGTACACATCTTCACGAATCTTCGGAATACTTAAACAACCTTCGTTATAGGCCCAGTCATCACCAATCAGTTCTTCTACCTGTGCATTAATGAACACCTGCTTCACTCCAGGTCTGTCGGAGTAAAGCATTGCCTCTTCTTCATCCATGTTCGCAAACATCTGTGCACTGTCTACCACAAACAAGCGGATATCTTTGTTGATCTGCGGAGCAGCCAAACCTACACCGTTTGAAGAATACATGGTTTCCCACATATCGGCAATCAGTTTCTCCAAACCCGCATAATCGGGCGTAATATCTTTTGCTACTTTACGAAGTACATCAAAGCCGTATGCGACAATAGGAAGAATCATGCGATGTCTGATTTATGATGGCGGATTTATGATTTAGCCCGCCTTTTATCTGAAAATTTAGCTGCAAATATAAGCAAAGGCGATCAAGCGTTTGTAATTGATCTGAGCAGTATACATTGTATGGGCTTCATCCATCAGAAATCATCCATCTTACATTCTGGCCAGGTATTCCTGCAGCATAATGGTAGCGGCAATTTCGTCCACCAGTTTTTTATCACGCCGCTGGCTTTTTTTTAAGCCCATTTCGAGCATGGCATCTTTGGCCATTTTGGAAGTATAGCGTTCATCCACCGTTTCAACGGGGATCTGCGGAAAGTTTTTCCTGAGTTGAGCAATGGCATTCTTCACTAATGGTGTGGCGTGGGTGTCGCTGTCGTCCCAATTAGTGGGCATACCGATGAGGATTTTCTCCACCTGCTCTTTACCGAAATAGTCTTTCAGAAAAGGAATGAAGTTTTTGGTTTCGATGGTGGTTAAACCGGTCGCAATGATCTGTAACGGATCAGTTACTGCAATGCCGGTGCGTTTACCACCGTAGTCGATGCAAAGAATTCGTGGCATATTTCGAAGCCGTCATGTCGACGAAGGAGACATCTCTAAAATTATAACCAGTTTGAATTTTATGAGACCTCTCCTTCGTCGAGGTGACGTTTTAAAAATGAGTTATTCGTTAAATAAAAATATCCGCTATCACAAACACCGCAAACACTACACTCGCAATACCATTCGCTGTCATAAATGCAATGTTCACTTTGCTGAGGTCGTTTGGTTTTACAATGGAATGCTGATAGATCAACATGCCAATGAACACTGCTACGCCGATCCAATACAACCAACCAAAACCACCGTACCAACCGGCAGCAATCACACACACAGCAGAAAGCACATGCAACAGTTCTGATACACGCAACGCTTTTGTTTTACCTAACCAGGCAGGGATCGATTTCAGTTCATATTTCTTATCAAACTCTTCATCCTGCAAGGCATAAATAATATCGAAACCACTTACCCAAAATAAAACGGTGAATGAAAACAAGATGGGCAATACAGCAAACACACCTGTTACAGCTAAGTAAGCGCCGATGGGCGCCAACGATAAACCCAAGCCTAATACCAAATGACAAAGTGGTGTAAAACGTTTGGTATAACTGTAACCCAGCACCACCAGTAATGCTACGGGCGATAACGCAAAGCAAATGGTGTTGATGAAGAAAGTAGTAACTACAAACAACACACTGTTGATGATGGTAAACAGCAACGCACTGTTGGCCGAAATAATACCTGCCGGTATTTCACGAATGGCCGTACGTGGATTTTTTGCATCGAAGCTTCTGTCGAGATAACGGTTGAAGGCCATGGCTGCACTGCGGGC
>NZ_CAMLGT010000063.1 GCF_946479605.1 uncultured Lacibacter sp. | reverse complement strand
TGCCGGCGGCGTAATGCACCATCAAACAGTTTTTGTTCTTCTTCAGTTTCAGGAATCAACTGCGGAACAGGTTTGGGCTTGCGGTTAGGATCTAATGCCACAAATGTGTAGTAAGCTTCGTTGCTTTTATAACGGTATTGCTGTACCGTATCTTCACCCCACACACGCATGTGCACTTCCATTGAGCTGTTAAATGCCCGTGTAACTTTTGCCTCAATATGAACAACATTGCCCAGCTTGATGGGGTTTTCAAACGAAATATTATCAACGCTGGCTGTAACAACGGGGGAGTTACAATGTTTGCCTGCTGCTAATGCCGATGCAATATCCATCCAGTACATTAAGCGACCACCCATAAGGTTGCCAAACACATTGGTGTCGTTTGGCAGTACCAACTCTGTCATTACAATAAACGATTCTTTTGCTGTTTTGCTGTTCATGCGAATTTATTTTGCCACAAAGGCGCTAAGGCGCAAAAGTAATGGAAGTAACTTCTTTGTAGCGCTTTAAATCTTTGTAATAAAAAAATCCCTCTCACAGGAGAGGGATTGTATAATCAGATTAGATCACCAGCATCGCATCTCCATAACTGAAGAAACGGTACTTATCTTTAATTGCTTTTTTGTAGGCTTCCATGGTAAGATCGTAACCGGCAAATGCACAGGTCATGATCAGTAAACTTGTTTTTGGCAGGTGGAAATTTGTTACCAAAGAATCAGCAATATTAAAATTGTAAGGAGGGTGAATAAAAATATTCGTCCAGCCTTCGCTTGGTTTTAATAACTGTTGTGCAGTGAATGATGTTTCCAGTGCACGCATGGTTGTAGTACCAATAGAACAGATACGGTGCTTACCTTCTTTTGCTTTGTTTACAATTTTGCAGGCGAACTCATCGATCTTATAATATTCAGCATCCATTTTATGTTTGCTCAGGTCTTCCACTTCAATTGGGCGGAATGTACCTAAACCGGTATGCAATGTTACTTCTGCAAAACGCACACCCTGTATCTCCAGGCGTTTGATCAATTCCTGGCTGAAGTGCATACCTGCAGTGGGAGCCGCAACGGCGCCTTCGTGTTTTGCAAACACGGTTTGGTAACGCTCACGATCTTCTTCATCCGGCTTACGCTTAATGTATTTTGGCAAAGGTGTTTCGCCCATGTTATAAAGTACAGTGCGGAACTCTTCATCAGTACCTTCAAACAAAAAGCGGATAGTACGGCCACGTGAAGTGGTGTTGTCAATCACTTCTGCTACCAGGTCTTCAGCATCGCCAAAGTATAATTTGTTACCTACACGGATCTTTCTTGCGGGATCAACAATTACATCCCATAAACGGTTTTGTTTATTTAATTCACGGAGAAGGAACACTTCAATTTTAGCACCTGTTTTCTCTTTGCGGCCATACATACGTGCAGGAAATACTTTGGTGTTGTTTACAACAAACACATCCTTGTCGTCGAAATATTCCATGATGTCACGGAAAGTTCTGTTTTCGATGTTACCGGTTTTACGGTTTACCACCATCAAACGACTGTCTTCACGTTTTTTTGTTGGGTTCTGGGCAATGAGGTTAAGGGGGAGATCGAACGTAAACTGTGATAGCTTCATACTGCGTTTTAGAATTTTCGTAACGGTGCAAACGCAGGACTGAGATGAGTGCTTAAGAGTATCTCTCCAAACCCCGTCTTACGGCACCGGGTTTGAACCTGTTACTTTTTATGGCTGCAAATGTAAGGAAAATGGCTGAATACCGGAGAAACTTATGCACACTAACCCAGCTGTACTTTACGGCCGGGAATAGCTTCCAAAAGCTGGCGTGTATAGGTAGATTGTGGCCGGAAATAGATAGCATCAGCAGCGCCGGTTTCTTCAATACGGCCTTTGTTCATCACAATAATCCGGTCGCAGATGTAACGCACAACAGACAGGTCGTGGGAGATAAAGATGGATGTAAAATCAAATTCATTTTTAAGCTCGTTGAGCAGGTTTAGCACCTGCGCCTGCACGCTTACATCAAGTGCCGAAACAGATTCGTCCCAAACAATGAATGAAGGATGCAGGGCTAATGCCCTTGCTATAACAATACGCTGCCGTTGTCCGCCACTGAACTCATGCGGATAGCGGTTGAAATGATCAGGTTGAAGATTTACTTTTTCTAACAATTCCACCACCTTGTCCCTGGCTTGTTTTTTCCCTGGCTGCAAACCATGTACAAGCATCGGTTCGGCAATGGCATCGCCAATACTGATGCGTGGGTTGAGTGAAGAGTAGGGATCTTGGAAAACAATCTGGAGATCTTTACGTTGTTGCTTGAAGCTGCTTGATGGTTTTTGCAGAATATCTTCTCCATTCAGCAAAATGCTTCCTGATCTTGCATCTGCCAAACGGAGAATTGCCCTGCCAAGTGTTGTTTTGCCGCAACCACTTTCGCCCACCAATCCTAACGTTTCGCCTCTGTACACATCAAAACTCACATCATTTACAGCTTTAATAAATGCGGAAGGTTTGCCAAACAGTTTTGTTTTTTCAGGAAACCAAACGTTGAGGTTTTGTATTTGAAGAAGCGGGGTGGAGCGTGGGGAATTAGGAATTAGGGATTGGGAATTTGGATTTTGTACTCCGGGCTCTCCACTCACACCTATCGGCTCAAGACTATCAGCTGTATTTTCAACTTCTAAAAAGTCACTGACAACAGGCAATCGTTTTCCTTTTGGATGAAGTGCCGGGCGGCATGCCAGCAATGCTTTTGTATAAGGATGCTGAGGTCGTTGAAATATTTCATGTACTGAACCCTGCTCAACAATCAGGCCTTTGTACATCACTACAATTTTATCAGCAATATCATGTACTACACCAAGATCATGCGTAATAAACAACACGCTCATGCCTGTTTCCTGCTGCAGTTGTTTAATGAGTTGCAGAATTGTTTTTTGCACCGTTACATCAAGTGCTGTAGTCGGTTCGTCAGCAATAAGCAATGAGGGGTTACAGCTCATGGCCATTGCAATCATTACCCGTTGTTTTTGCCCGCCGCTTAATTGGTGAGGATAACGGTGCAGCATGGTCGCAGGGTTGGGTAATTGCACTTTTTCAAATAAGGCAAGCGTGCGTTGCTGCGCTTCGGCCTTACTTATTTTCTGGTGCAGCTGAATGGCTTCCATTACCTGTGCTCCGCAAGTGAATACCGGGTTGAGTGAAGTCATTGGCTCCTGGAAAATCATGGCAATTTCATTACCACGTATCTTTTGTATTTCTGCTGAAGATGCAGTGAGCAGGTTGATGCTGTTGCCATCTCTTTTTGTATATATGATCTGGCCGTTTGGATAAACAGCAGGAGGCTGCGGCAATAAACGTAATGCAGAAAGAGAAGTAACAGATTTCCCGGAGCCTGATTCGCCCACCACAGCAACGGTTTCGCCTTTTGCTATGCTGAACGAAATGCCATGGACGGCTTTGTTACTGCCTTCTTCCGTTTTAAAGGCAACTTCCAGGTTTTGTATAGACAGTAGTACATCAGTCATTTTCAAAGCGAAGATGCTTAACTGTATTGCCGTTGTTAATGAGTTGTTTTAATGAATCAATACCGATCTTGATATGTGTTTCAACAAAACTTGTGGTTACTTTTTTATCGCTTTCTTCGGTTTTAACACCCTCTGGTGTCATGGGGCTATCGCTAACCAATAACAATGCTCCCGTGGGGATGTGGTTATAAAAACCAACCGTAAATACAGTGGCAGTTTCCATATCAATGGCCATGGCTCTTAGTTTTTCCAGGTAGTTTTTAAAATCAACATCATGTTCCCACACTCGGCGGTTGGTGGTGTACACAGTACCCGTCCAGTAATCCTTATCATGATCACGAATGGTGGTTGAAACAGCTTTTTGCAAGGCAAAGGCAGGTAATGCAGGTACTGCCGACGGGAAATAATCACGGCTGGTACCTTCGCCACGTATGGCTGCTATTGGAAGAATAAGATCGCCTATCTTGTTTTTTGCTTTCAGTCCACCGCATTTACCCAGAAACAAAACAGCTTTTGGTTCAATGGCGGATAGCAGATCCATTACTGTTGCGGCTGTAGCACTGCCCATTCCAAAGTTAATGATGGTGATGCCATCGGCTGTGGCACATTGCATGGGTTTGTCTTTACCAATTACTTCCACATTGTTCCATTCTGCAAACAGATTTACATAGTTGCTGAAATTTGTTAACAGGATGTACTTGCCAAAAGCATCTAATTGTTGACCTGTGTAACGGGGCAGCCAGTTCTTTACAATTTCTTCTTTCGTCTTCATACGTTCATTTTTTTAAATTCTGCTAAATTAATCATTTACTTTGGAGGATGATAAAAATTGAATACCCTCAACCGGCATTCCGGATCAAAGAAGATGAGGGGAAAGAATTTATTTTTGACGATATCCGTAAACTATGGGTTCGTTTAACCCCGGAAGAATGGGTGCGGCAGAATATGCTGCAATATCTTATTCAAATAAAAGAATACCCTTCTGTTTTCATCAGCATAGAAAAAGAAATTAACCTGGGCGTGCTGCGGAAAAGGTTTGATGTGCTTGTGTTCAATAGCGAACATAAGCCCTGGCTCATGATTGAATGCAAGGCAATGGATGTAGAGCTTTCAGAAAAAACGTTAGAACAGATCGTTCGTTATAACATATCAATACCGGTGCCTTATCTTGTTATCAGTAACGGAAGTTTCACGTATGCATGGGAGAAAAAAGAAAACCGGCTCATCAGCATTTCTGAGTTGCCGGTCTTTCACTAAACTTCATGTGCGGATTACAACTTGCTATGGTTTTACGTTTGCAGTAATGGGTGCTGTTAAGGTTGATCTCATAGGTCAGCAACGGCTTATTGCTGAAACAAAAGTATTTGAACAGGCAATTGAGAAAAAGGGTGTTTTCACGGTTTCTTTATAAGCGCATACAACTGTATGTATGCTAAATATTTTGTTGCTGTTCTTTCAACAGCGTTTGATCTCAAAGTACTTTTGCTTCTGATAAGGATTTACCGGGCTGCTTCAACTAATAAATTCCGTTTATGGATGTAGAGATTCTTTCCCGCATACAGTTTGCTTTTACAATTGCCTTTCATTACATCTACCCGCCAATGAGCATTGGCCTTGGCCTTTTGCTCGTGATCATGGAAGGGATGTATTTAAAAACGGGTAAAAAGATCTACGAAGAAGCAACACGTTTCTGGATAAAAATATTTGCGCTCATTTTTGGTATTGGTGTAGCCACGGGTATTATCATGGAGTTTGAGTTTGGCACTAACTGGGCTACTTATTCTAAATACGTGGGTGATATTTTTGGCAGCGCATTGGCAGCCGAAGGCATTTTTGCCTTTGCACTTGAATCAGGGTTTCTTGGCATATTGATCTTTGGCTGGAACAGGGTAAGCTCCCGTGTACATTTCTTTTCAACCATCATGGTATTTCTTGGATCTATGTTTTCTGCCATTTGGATCGTGGTAGCCAACTCATGGCAACAAACACCTGCAGGTTACCATATTGTGGGCGAAGGAATGAATGCAAGAGCTGAGATCACCGATTTCTGGGCCATGGTTTTTAATCCATCAAGCATAGATCGTTTAACACATGTGTGGATAGGAGCTTTTCTTGCAGGTGCATTTCTGGTACTTAGTGTAAATGCCTATTACATTATTAAAAAGCGGCATCTTGAAATTGCTGTCCCATCTTTCAGGCTTGCGTTGATTGTTGCCACGGTGTGTTCGCTTCTGCAATTAGTGGCCGGGCACAGCAGTGCTGATGGCGTTGCAAAAAATCAACCAGCAAAATTAGCAGCACTGGAAGGGCATTACGATAGCTCGGCAAAAGCAGACATGTTCATCTTTGGATATGTAAACAACCAAACACAAAAAGTAAGTGGGTTAAAAATACCGGGAGGGTTATCTTTTCTTACTCATGGAAGTTTCAGCAAACCTGTAACGGGGTTGAATGCTTTTCCGGTGGAAGACCGGCCTAAACAGGTAAATGCCATCTTCCAGTTTTATCATATCATGGTGGCATGTGGAATGGCAATGATCGGGTTAACATTATTAGCCGCATGGCTTTGGAGAAAAAATAAACTGTTTGAAACAAAATGGCTGATGTGGATCTTTGTGTTTAGTGTGTTATTGCCACAGATCGCTAACCAGGCAGGATGGTTTGCTGCTGAAATGGGACGGCAGCCCTGGGTAGTGTATGGATTACTCCGCACATCAGATGCATTGTCAAAAACAGTTACTGCTAACCAGGTTCTATTTTCGCTAATCCTGTTTACAGTTGTTTATCTTTTGTTATTGCTGTTGTTTCTTTATCTCCTCAATAAGAAAATAAAGCACGGTCCTGTGAGTGTTCATGTTCAGGAAGAACTGGAAGAAAGCAGCAAACGTAATAACCCAATTATGCAGCAATAAGTATGGAAACATTTTTAGGTTTAGATTATAATGTCTGGTGGTTCCTTGTTTTTGGAGGAGTTATCAGCGGCTATGCAATACTTGATGGTTTTGATCTTGGCGCCGGGGCATTGCACCTTTTACTGAATAAAGAACAAAGCAGACGTATTGCGATGAATGCGATTGGCCCGGTGTGGGATGGTAACGAAGTGTGGCTGGTGATTGGTGGCGGAGCATTGTTTGCCGGTTTCCCTGTTGCGTATGCTGCAATCTTTTCAGCATTTTATGTTCCATTCATGGTGTTTATGGTGGGGTTGATCTTTCGTGCCGTTGCTATTGAATTCCGAAGTAAGGAGCCGATGTTGTGGTGGCGCAAAACATGGGATGTGGTGTATAGTGTTGCCTGTATCATTATCTCACTTTCGTTGGGGTTGATGCTGGGGAATATTGCTTTTGGCATTCCGTTAAATGAGCAGAAAGAATTTGCAGGCGACTGGCTTTCGTTTTTTCATCCTTTTCCGTTGATGGTAGCGGTAACAACACTTGCATTGTTTTTAATGCATGGTGCTATTTATCTCACCATGAAAACAGAGAACAGGCTTTATACCAAAATGCATTTGCTGGCAAATAATTTTACTGTGTTTTTTGTGCTCAGCTTTGTTATTACAACTTTGTACACTCTCTTGTATATTCCTCATTTGAGTGATCAGTTCAAACAAAAGCCCATCTTATTCCTGTTGCCGGTATTGATGATACTTTCTATTGCCAATATTCCGCGGCAGATAAAAAAAGGATTGTATCGTTATGCATTCATCAGCTCATCTGTAACCATTGCATTGTTGCTCATCATGGTGGCGGTTGAAGTGTTTCCGTATTTGTTGTATGCAAGCAACGATGCTGATAACAGCATCACTATTCACAATGCAGCAGCATCGGCTAAAACAATGAAGATACTACTCATTATTGCACTCATTGGTACGCCACTGGTAGCTATGTACACCGCTTTTGTATTCTGGACATTTAAAGGAAAAGTAAAGCTGGATGAAATGAGCTATTGATTCCTGCGCAAAGCATCTCCGCATTCTGTATAATTACAGTAAGAAATATTGTGAATGAAATAAATAAGCAGTCAGTTGGTTCATCAATCGTTATGATCATAATGCAGATGCTGCTTGTAAGCGCCTGCTGCAATATGTAATGCAAAGGCTGCAATTGCTGCATCTTTTAATAAATTGATCAGCGCCATTTGCCGCATTTCAGGAGCGCCTGCATTCATTGAATTAGGAAAATGAATGGTGAGCACAAAAAAGATAAGCATGGCTGCCAGCAGGTAGCCAGCAATCTTCACCAGTTTGTTGGTAATGAACGATACGCCTGCAAGAATAAATGCAGTGCCAACAACATACACCCAAATAACACCGCCTGGTAATGAGTCTGGCACATACACCAGCAGATCGTATGGATGTTTGTAATGGAAAATGCCAAATGAAATAAGGATAACCGAAAGGAGGTAAATGGCAATGCGTGACACGATGTGATAATGTTTCATAACAGAAGGCTTTAGATGAAAAAATATATGTCTGTCGCTCTCGTTTTCTTCGTCTGTACTACTAGGTGCTGTAATGAAACCGTTTCTTATAGTAATTTAAGCATTAATTTGATGAATAAAAAAGGAATTATTTGGTTGAAGGGAAAAATAACAGCTTAGAGATCACCAGCGGATCAAATGAGTAAAATTCTGACCAGTTGAAACAAAAGGAGCAACCTTATTTCGTAACACAGATATTAGAGTTCCAGTAAAAAAGCCATCACATCTACACCGTCTGCATAGTCCATTAATGCAGGTTGCTGAGCTTGGCCAAAAGGGATGTAACCGTTACCAACAATTGCCTGCACCTGTTCATTGTTTTTCAGTTCTTTCACAACATTGGCTTCCTCTTGGTAGTAACTGTAATGCAATGTGCCGATGGGCGAAAAGAGCTGTTCATTTTCAAGCAGCACAATGCAGTCATTGGTCATGTAGTAAACATTGTTCATGAGGTAAATGGCCAGCTGGTAATCGTAGTTGTTACGGTATTTATGATGATCAAACATCCACTTGTATTTTTTTAGTGCATTCAGTAAAGGCACAAAATCATATCCATTGGGCACATACAATTTGGTGATGTTTCTGCAGCCTAATCCAAAATACTGCATTACATCATCGGCAAGTAATGATAACTCTTCTTCTGTTTCATTGCCGTTCAAAATAGCTGTTGATGTTCTGTTCTTGCGGATGATGGAAGGGTAGCGGCCAAAGTAATAATCAAAATAACGGGCACTGTTATCGCTGCCGGTAGCAATGTAGGCATCACAATTCTTAAGCATACTGCTGAATGTAATATGATTGGCCACATCGGGATTCCACTCAGTCATTACAGTTACAAGGTGTTTGAGTAGCACATCATCTTTTGATGAAAGTTTTATAACCTGTTTATGACCGCTTACAAACACACAAAGGAAATCATGAAAACCAACAAGCGGAATATTTCCTGCCATTACAATGCCTACAGTCTTCGGATTGATGTTGTCATCAAGATGATAGTGATCAGCCCATTTTCGTATAAGATCATTGTTTAAGAAATTGTCTGCAATGGACTGTGCTGCTGTTTGTATGAATCTTTGTGTAAACCAATTGTTTAGTTGTTCTGCCTGTTTGCAGGCATTTTGCCATTGTATTGGTTGTGCAGAAATATATTGTTGCAGCTGGGATAAAATTTCCAGCCTTTGTTGTAAATTCATTCAGAGCTTTGCTTTACATTTGAAATGCAAAAGTAATTCAAACTAACCCTAAAATCTTGAAACAGTATGGCTATTAAAATTACAGAAGAGTGCATTAACTGTGGAGCCTGCGAACCCGAGTGTCCAAATAATGCTATTTACGAAGGTGGTGTTGAGTGGGCAATAGCTGACGGAACAACGGTAAAAGGTTCTTACACACTTATTGATGGATCAGTAGTTGATGCGGCGGCAAAGAATGCGCCCGTGAGCATGGATACATATTATATTACACCAAACAAGTGTACAGAATGCCAAGGCTTTCACGAAGAGCCACAGTGTGCTTCTGTTTGTCCGGTAGATTGCTGCGTTCCCGATGAAATGTATCAGGAAACAGTAGAAGATCTGCTTGCACGCAAGGATCGTTTACATATTTAATGATTTTTCTCTCGATGGAGGAGTTCCCGTAAGAACGATTCCGGAATACAGCGGGTGATATTTCCCGTTAAAAAAAGGTGAAGGCTTGAAAACCTTCACCTTGCTTTTTATATCTTGCACATATGAAGAAGTTTTTGTCAGCACTGGCCTTAGTGGTGTTTTTTGCATCATGTATGGAGGCGAAACAGCCGGAGGAACAGGAAGGTAAATTTGATTCAGAGAAGTCGCTGCAGGAAATGGTTGATACAGATAAAGCATTTTCTGCTGCCAGTGAAAAAGACGGAATGAAAAAAGCATTCCTTGAATACATTGCTGATGATGCGGTATTGCTTCGACCCGGCTTTTTGCCAATTGTAGAAGGCGATGTTATTAAATTCCTTAATGCACAGGAAGACACTTCGTTTAAAATGACCTGGGAACCACGTGGGGCCGATATTGCCGGTTCCGGAGATATGGGTTATACCTATGGTGTGTACAAAGTAGCAACTGCTGATACCACAATGACCGGTACTTATCTGAATGTATGGCGCAGGCAAAAAGACGGCAAATGGAAATTTGTGATCGATTCCGGAAATTCCGGTACAGAGCGGGAGGGAATCGAATAACTACTGATTAACTGGCAGGGTTCTTGAAAAGAAAAGCTGCCTGAAAATACATTGCCGGCAGCAGGAGGTTTGCCGGCAGCAGAAATCAAATCATCCGGTACATGAGTCAACCATTGAACATCGCCCTCGTTACGGGCGGCTATAGCGGCGAAGCTGTTATTTCTTACAAAAGTGCGGTCACTATTTTTAATCATCTTGATAAATCGAGATTCAATGTATTTGTAATTGATGTTACTGCCGACGGATGGTATCATAAAGTGGGCGATGAGCAAGTTTCCCTTGTTGATAAAAACGATTTCAGCATAACCGTTGAGGGAAAGAAAGTAACATTCGATTGTGTATTCATTGGCATGCACGGTACACCCGGCGAAGATGGAAAACTGCAGGGGTATTTTGATGTATTAGGGTTGCCTTATACAGCCTGCAGTGCAGCCACATCAGCCATTACATTCAACAAGCGCTATACTGTAGCTGTGGCTGCATTTGCCGGTATTCATGTGGCGAAAAGTGTGCACTTATTTAAACACCAACCCATTGATGCAAACAGCATACAACTAAAACTGCCGGTGTTTGTGAAACCAAATAATGGAGGCAGCAGTATTGGTATGAGTAAAGTGAGTAAACAGGAAGATCTTGAGGTTGCTATTGAAAAAGCATTCAAAGAAGATTCGCAGGTATTGGTGGAAGAAATGATCACCGGTCGTGAGTTTACTATTGGTGTATTTAAGCACAAAGGCGAGATCATTACCATGCCCATGACAGAAGTGAAGGCAGATGCGGATATGGAGTTTTTTGATTTTGTTGCAAAATACCAAGGGAAAAGTACAGAAATTACGCCTGCTGTTGCAAGCGAAGAAGTATATAAAAAAGTAAGTGATGCAGCAAAGAAAATATATGCTGTCTTCAATTGTGGCGGAGTCATTCGCATCGACTTTATTTATAATGAAGAAAAAAATGAACCGTTCATGCTTGAGATCAATACCATTCCCGGGCAGAGCGATGCCAGCATAGTGCCGCAGCAGGTAAGGGCGATGAACTGGAAGCTGGAAGATTTTTATGCAGCATTAATTGACCAGGCATTGGCCGATCACCAGGCAAAATAATATTCATTAAATTCAATACCCGTGTTTCAATTCATTACAAACCGTTCATTTTTTGTTAACCTGCTTGTGGCAATTGTTATAGGCTTGCTGGTGGTGTTCGTCTTTTTTCAGTTACTTGACAGAATAACACAGCATGGCAAATACATCAAAGTGCCGGAAGTAAAAGGAAAAAGTGTGGATGAAGCCCGGAATTTGCTGGAACAACAAGGCTTTCAGGTGGAAGTGCAGGATAGTATTTATTACGACAGTCTTCCACGATTATCGGTAGTAAAACAATCACCTGTTGCACAGGAAATGGTGAAGATCAACCGCACCATTTATTTAACCATTAACAGGGCACAACCTCCATTAGTAGCCATTCCTAACTTTGTTGGACAAACATACAGAAGTGTTTTACTGCAACTGAATACACTTGGGTTAAAATTGGGCGATACATCACAACGTCCGGATTTTGCTGTGGGTTCTGTACTTGAACAGATCTATAACGGCAACCAGGTGAAGCCGGGAACAAAAGTGCCGATGGGTAGTCGCATAAGCCTGGTATTAGGTGGTGGTATTAAACAAACAGAATTACCTGTTCCTGTATTGCTGGGACTTACCTTTGCAGAAGCAAAAGTGTTGCTGGAAAGTAACGACTTGTTGCTGGGAGCCGTGGTTGTTGATGGTGCAGTGGCTGATAGTTCAGCAGCATTTGTTATCAGGCAAAATCCTCCGGTTCGGGATGAGGAAGGACGACCCATCCGCATACGTGGTGGACAGTTGGTTGATCTCTGGATCAGTATGGACCGCTCAAAAATTGACAGTATTCAAAGACCCAAACCTGTCATCGAACAAAAAACAGAAAACGAATATTAAATACATTACTAATGAAGATCATTACTGCAGAAGAGTTAAAGGCAAGAATTGATGCCGGTGAGCAATTGAATATTGTTGATGTGCGTGAGCCGCACGAACATGACGAGTTTAATATTGGCGGCACATTGTATCCGCTTGGGCGTATTCTGTCGATGGATGTGGACGAACTGGAAGAGTTGAAAGAACAGGAAGTGATCTTTTATTGCCGCAGTGGCAACCGCAGTGGGCAGGCTTGCATGTTTGCCGAAACAATGGGTTTTACAAATGTGGTCAACCTTGCAGGTGGTATGCTTAACTGGCGTGAGAAATATGGCGTATAATTTTCACGATCATGTATCATAAAAGAAATGCCGCTGTTCACAGCGGCATTTCTTTTTAGCATTATTGGCAACCTCAGATTTTTATATGGATGCCAGCCATAAAATTTGTTCCGGCCATTGGGTAATAATAATTCTCTGTAATGGTGTTTGTTCCGTAAATATAACTGAATGTGTAACCGTTTGTTTCATATAAACGATCAAACAAATTGTTTACCTGGAAACTGAGGTTCACTTCTTTTAAAGGTTTGAAGTGAAGCTGGTAATTCAATCTCAGATCGGTTACAAAAAATGGATTAATGCTTCTTGCGTTGTTGCCGGTATTATCAAGGTACTGGCGTGAAACGTATTTGTTCAGGAAGCTGATCTCGGCATTTTTTACCGGAATAAAATTGAGTGATGCTGCAGCAACAACTGATGGCGAAAAGGAGAGGGGTGAAGATGCGAACTTGTTTTCTTTCTGTCCGCCATTGTCGTAATCATCAACAAACTCAGTAAAGTTGAGAATGCGGTTACTGCTGAATGTAAGATTTCCATTTGCATTAAACCAGCCGCTTGGTTTCACTCCTGCCTGCAGTTCCACACCGGCACGAAAGCTCTTTGCAACATTCGTGCGGTTGTATGCACCTACATCGTTTACTTTTCCGGTAAGTACAAGCTGGTTGTTGTAATACATATAATATCCTGTTACACCCCAGTTGTAGTTTGATTTACGTTGTTCAATATTTATTTCAGCATCATATAGTGTTTCATGTTTCGGTTGCTGGCTCATGCCTGCTTCAAAATCATCTCGGTTAGGTTCTTTGTTGCCAATGCTGAACGATGCAAATCCTAACCATCCATTGCCATCAGCATAAGAAATACCCAATTTCGGATTCAGGAAACTGAAATCATTGCCTGATTGCAGCGATGGGTTTTTGCGGAAACCATTGATCTGATGGTTTACATAGCGATACTGCAGATCAGCAAATGCTTCCCATCTTGCACCAAGCTTGCGTTGGTATTTGGTATAAAAATTAAAGTCAGTTTTATCAGCAGTCAGGTTATACCATTTGTGATCTTTTGGAGCCGGTTCCTCACTCCAGATGATCTTTCCGTAATGCTTCCCATCGTAACGGGTATAAGCGCCGCCAAAAGTTAACTGATCATTATTACGCTTGTATTGTGCTGAAAATGTAGTTCCGTAAAACCAGTTATCTAACCATAATTGACGAACAAGATCAGATTCTACAGCTGCAAGTCCGTAATCATCCAGTGATTCATTGCGTTTGTATTCTTCATAATAACCACGGCCACGTGTTAAGAAGAAAGCTGTGTTCATACTCCATGCACTGTTCAACTCCTGGTTAAAAAACAGCTGGTAGTGGTCTTGCTGGTAATTGTCAGTTTGATTGTCGTAGAGGAAATAGTTGTAAGAACGGTTGTTGTTTTTGTTGAAGAGGTTTGCAGAATCGGCTGGCGTATCATACAAATAATAGTTGTTGTAGAAATGTTCCAGCAGCTTTGTTTCATCTCCTCTCAGCTTGGCTTCAGGAATACCATTCCATGCCTGGTATGTTTTTTCTGTACCTGTAAAAGCATTGAAGCGGATGGATGTTTTGTTGTTGAGATATGCAGCCGATACATAGGCTGAACCAAGATCAGAAGAGCCTCTTTCAATAAATCCTTTGCTGTTAATGAACGAAAGCCGGGCATCAACCGTAATGTGTTTGCCAATAAGTCCTGTTCCGGCTTTGATGGTATGTCGCCAGCTGTTAAAACTCCCGAATCCATTGATTAACTCTGCATACGGTGTTTCGTTGAATTCATTTGTGCTCAGGTTCAACGTTGCACCAAACGCACCAGCGCCGTTTGATGAAGTGCCAACGCCCCGCTGTATTTGAATGGAGTTAACGGATGAAGAAAAATCAGGAAGGTTTACAAAAAATAACCCCTGGCTTTCCGCATCATTGTAAGGAATGCCATTCAACGTCATGTTAATACGTGTGGCATCAGTACCACGTATGCGGATACCTGTGTAACCAATGCCATTACCCGCATCGGAGTTGATTACAACTGACGGTGTTTGGTTGAGAATAAACGGCAGATCCTGCCCGGTATTCATTTTCTCAATTTCTTTTTTAGAGAGATTGGTTTTTGCAAACGGCATCCTGTCACCTGCACGGATAGCCGTTACTTCAACCGGTTTCAGAAAAAGCGGTTGCATTTCCAGTAACACATTCAGCTGTGTTTCCTTGCCCGAAACGGTTACTGTTTGTTCAAATACTTTAAACGCAACCGTGCTGATGCGTACGGTGTACGTTCCTTTCTTTGCCAGTTCAATGGCAAAAGCGCCCAATGCGTTTGTTTGTGTTGTTCCGTTTCCGGCAATTTCTACAGTAGCACCTACAATGGCATTCTGGCTATTGCTTTTTTCGGCTACTGTTCCGCTCAGTTTGTACTGAGCCATGACGAGTTGTTGAGAAAAAATCATCAACATTCCCAGCATCAATTTTTTCATTTCTGATTCACTTTAACGTTTAAAAATTGAATTGGAAATGCTGCGGATGGAGAGAGGAATATGCATAAAGGAACCTCCTTCCCTGCGCAGGCATTACCCTGATCAGGTTCTACGGGTTTGATCTCAGCCTCCGTT
>NZ_CAMLGT010000062.1 GCF_946479605.1 uncultured Lacibacter sp. | reverse complement strand
ATGAATGCGGTACTGATACAAACCAGCGATGCAGCTGCTTTAAACAAAATCAACCATTTTTCGTTTGTGAAAAGAAGGGACAGCATTGCTTACCGTTCTTCCTCATCTACCCTTTTCAAAAAAAGAACAGAAACAATTACACCTGTTTTGCAACAACGCACTTCAAAACTTGCTGCTGATGTTTTTAACTATGGTCAATCATCAGCCCAGGTAAAAATGCATGCAGGTGAATTTCTGCATAACATTGGTGCAAAGGGCCAGGGTATGCGCATGGCTTTTCTTGATGCTGGTTATTTTGGTTATCTCAACAATCCTTTTTTTGACAGTGCCCGTTTGCAAAACCGCATTCTCAGTACGTATGATTTTGTGATGAATGAACCCAGTGTTCAGGAAGATGATGCCCATGGCATGGCTTGCTTTTCCATTGTTGCAGGTAATATACCGGGCAGCTTTGTTGGTACAGCTCCTTATGCCTCTTATTATTTGTTGCGTACAGAAGATGCCCCGACCGAACAAATCATTGAAGAATATAACTGGGGCTTAGCTGCAGAATATGCAGACAGTGCGGGTGTGGATGTGATCTCGTCTTCGCTTGGTTATAATACATTTGATGCCCCTGCTTACAACCACAGTTATGCAGACATGAACGGGAACAGTACCATCATTACACGTTATGCCGATCTTGCTGCAAAAAAAGGAATGCTGGTTGTAACAAGTGCAGGTAATGAAGGCAATAAAAGCTGGAAGTATATTACGGCTCCGGCTGATGGCGACAGTGTGTTGAGCGTGGGCGCTGTTAACAGCGATTCATTGATCGCTCCATTCTCCAGCTTTGGCCCCACAAGTAACGGACGCATTAAACCTGATGTTGTTTCACTTGGACAGGGCACTTTTTTATCAACCAATACAGGACAAGTTGGTATTGGTAGTGGTACCTCTTTTTCCGGTCCAAACATGGCAGGACTTGCTACCTGCTTATGGCAACTCTTTCCTGAAGTTAATAACTACTGGATCATTGAAACATTGCGTAAAAGCAGCGATCGTTTTTCTTCGCCACACGAACAGTATGGTTATGGTTTACCCGATCTTAAAAAAGCAACAGGTTTGCTTTTAGCTGATCTGTCGACCATGAATGCAGTGATCAACAACTGCAGTATTACCTTAACATGGAACAGCAAGGATATTTCTTCTATGCAATACCTTGTTCAACGGAAACTGCCGGGAGAACCAAGTTACAGTACGATCAAAACCATTCCTGCAAAAGGCCGTAACTTTTCTGCACAACAATACGAGTTTAACGAGCCGACTGTAACAACAGGAATGATTGACTACCGAATTGTACAGGTGATTGATACAAGCACCGGTGGCTATCGTTCTTATGCGATTGATTCGTCTTCAATAACAGTCAGCACCGGTTGTTCCAATGCAAATCTTTCCAAGGCGGTTCAGCTTTACCCCGTTCCATTAAAAAATAATTCACTACAAATAAAATTTACAGAACGTACAGCCGGACAATTCCTATTACAAGTATATGCTGCTGATGGGAAATTGCTGCAAACAGAACAGGTGAATAAACCGTCAACCATTTTCACATATTCATTAAACTTACCGACATTGGCTAAAGGAACATATATATTAGTTCTGCAAAAGAATGGCAAGTTCTATGCATCCGAAGAATTTGTGAAGCAATAATATTATCCGTTCTTTTTCAACAAAGCAGCAAACATGGTATCTGCTTTATGGGCATAGCCTTTGATCAATTGCTGTTGAACAAGCTGAAGCCCCAATTCATTCTTTATCCATTCTACATTTTCTTCATTCTCTTTTTTGAAAACAGAACAGGTGATATACAAAAACCAGGCTCCCGGTTTAAGAGCCGTTGCAGCATTGAGAACGATCTTCCGTTGTAAGGAGCTGTATGTTTCAATGGATGATTGTTGAAAAAATGATAAGTACTCAGGTGTTCGTCCCCATGTGCCCGAGCCACTGCAAGGCACATCGGCAATGATCAAATCAAAGAGTGAGTGGTGAGTGGTGAGTGGTGAGAGGGAAAGATCAACGACTGTACTTCTGTAGCTTTTTATTCCTGCTTCAGCAAACCGTTTTTTTAAATTGAGCAGAATACTTTCACGGATATCACTTACTGTAAGATCTATTTCGCCAAGTATATCTTTTGCCATGATCGATTTACCTCCGCTGGCAGCGCAGCAATCCCAAACAGAACGTTTATTGTTTATGGTTTGAAGTTTGAGGTTTCCTAACAACTCCCCTACCCGTTGTGAACTGTAATCCTGCACCACTGCATCTTTATTGAGGATGATCAACTCTTCTATCTTTGTTGCATTGGTAAGCGCAACTGTATACTCTCCCAACAATTGATACGAAACATCCGCAGCTTTTAACTGATGAAGTACAGTTTCTTTTTTTTCCGGCCGTATCCGTAAAAAAAGATCCGGCTGTTGCAGATGACTAATTGCAAATTCATCTACATCAATTCCATCACTTAACTCATCTGTAAAAGGAAAAATGGAAGCAGCATCCACATCTGCATTCAACAACTTCGTTTTTTTTACAAACTCCATCTCAACCACATCATTCCACTCAGGTTTTAAATGCCGCAGCAGTTCGTTAGAAAGTCTGCTGTTGAGAAACAACCCTGCTAACAACTTTTCTTCTATGGAAACATCCGGTAACGATTTACCCAGCCGGAAATAGCCATAACAAAGCTGACTGATCTGTTTCCGATCTTTACTGCCAAACTTTTTATTTGCTGCAAATTGTTTTTTGATGTGCGATGCAAATGGTTCACTTCCTGTGTAAGCCGTAATGATGTCTCTGGCAGAATTGATATAAGAATAGTAACGGCTCATGGTTGCAAAGAAAAGAAGTTATTGATAAAGAAGAGCATCACCCGATGACTGTTCACCTGAAAGGCGACTGATCATTCATTTAATTATTCAGTAAAAGTTGTGCAGTCGCCTTTCAGGTGAACAGACAACAAGCGTCTTCAAATAATAAAATAAAAAGTCCCGCTGCAAAGCGGGACCTATTATGCAAGTAACCGTCAGAAGTTACGAGGTGTTTTATACTTCTAACAGAGTCTTCACCGGATCTTTACCGAACAGAAGCAGTTCAGGATTCTCCAGCAATTCTTTTACTCTTACTAAAAAGCTCACACTTTCCCTTCCGTCTATAATACGATGATCATAACTTAATGCGAGGTACATCATGGGGCGAACTACCACCTGTCCATTCACTGCCATTGGACGCTCCTGAATTTTATGCATACCCAGGATGGCACTTTGCGGCAGGTTAATGATCGGCGTACTCATCAGGCTTCCAAACACACCACCATTGGTAATGGTAAATGTACCGCCTGTGAGTTCTTCCATCGTTAATTTATTATCTCTTGCTTTACCGGCAAGTTCCACTACTTTCTTTTCTACATCGGCCATACTTAAACTTTCAACGTTACGTATAACCGGAACTGTTAAACCACGTGGTGTAGATACTGCTATTGATATATCTGCGTAGTCGTGATAAACGATCTCTTCTGCATCAATATATGCATTCACTGCGGGCCATTCACTTAATGCAATGGCACAGGCTTTTGCAAAGAAACTCATGAAGCCAAGATTCACACCATGCAGTTCTTTAAACTTGTCTTTGTATTTGCTGCGCACTTCCATGATACGACCCATATCCACTTCATTAAAAGTGGTGAGCATGGCCGTTGTGTTCTTACTTTCCACCAGTCGGCGGCTGATGGTTTTACGCAGGTTACTCATTTTTTCCTTGCGCACATTGCGGCTGTTTAATTCAGCACCTTTAAATGCCTGCTTACCGGGATTGGAAATAGCCTGCAACACATCATCTTTCAAAATACGGCCACCTGTACCGGATGGCTTGATCGATTGGGGATCAACTTTTTTATCTGCAATGATGGCAGCAGCAACAGGTGTTGCTTTAATATCGTTTGCAACTGCAGTTACAGGCGCAGTTGATTTTGTTTCTTCTTTTTTCGGTGCTTCTGCTGCAACAGGTGCAGCTGCTCCTTCCGGCTTAGGTGCTGTTTCATCGATCTGGCAGGCAATATCACCAATCTTCAAGGTATCACCTTCCTGTGCACCATGCTTCAGAATACCAGCCTGTTCAGCATTGATTTCAAACGTCGCTTTTTCGCTTTCCAGTTCAGCGATCACTTCATCACGCTCTACCCATGCGCCATCAGGTTTGGTCCATTTTAATAACGTTACTTCACTGATAGATTCGCCTACGGTTGGGACTTTTATATCGATCATAATTTCCTGTTTCGGAGTGTAAATTAAATTCTCTTCAGATTAGTTTTCAAATTAAATCGTAAATGCTGTTTCAATGATCTCGGCCTGTTCCTGCTGGTGTACCTTGTTGTAACCTGTGGCAGTAGATGCAGAAGCCTGGCGACTGATAACGCCATAATTCATTCCTTTCAGGTTCATTTGCAGGAAGGAAGCAGCACCCATATTCAACGGTTCTTCCTGTACCCAGAACCATGTTGCTTTACTGTATTTATTATACAAAGCTGTGAGTTGCTGTACCGGCAAAGGATAGATCTGCTCAAGACGAATGATGGCTACATCTGTACGATTGTCTTTTGCTTTGCGTTCTGCAAGATCAAAATACATTTTACCACTGCAGAAGAATACTTTTTTCACCTGTGCAGCATCAGGGCTTGTCGGATCATCGATCACTTCTTTAAATCCACCATTTAAAAATTCTTCTTTCGATGAATAAGTTCCGGGGTGACGAAGATTTGCTTTCGGCGCAAAGTTGATCAATGGTTTGCGGAATGACCATGCCAGCTGGCGACGCAACACATGGAAGAAGTTGGCTGCAGTTGTAATGTTCGTAACGATCATGTTCAACTCTGCACACATTTGCAGGTAACGTTCCAAGCGTGCACTGCTGTGCTCTGGTCCCTGCCCTTCATAACCATGCGGCAACAGCATGGTAACACCATTCATACGGTTCCATTTCTGCTCGCCTGCAGCAATAAACTGATCGATCATGGTTTGTGCTCCATTGCTGAAATCACCAAACTGTGCTTCCCATAATACAAGCGCATTGGGGTTGGCCATCGCATAACCATATTCAAAACCCAGCACACCGTATTCACTCAGCAACGAGTTATAAATGCGGAAATGACCGGCTGCACCTTCAATACGTGAAAGACGATTGTATGCTTTATCATTGTTTTCATCACGCAATACTGCATGACGGTGAGAGAAGGTACCACGACGAACATCCTGTCCGCTCATACGCACATCATTGCCTTCTGCAATGAGGCTCGCATAGGCCAGTAATTCACCTGTTGCCCAGTCAACCTTGTGCTCTTCATTATAAAGTTTTATCTTATCCTGGATGATCTTTTCTACTTTCTTCAAGGGTTTGAAATCATCCGGCAATGTCATGATGGCATTGAACAGTTTATCAAAAGCTGCATCATTAATTGCTGTTACCGGCGATTGTAAGAAATCTTCGGCTGTTGCACGACGCAAACTCTTCCACGCCAGTTCAGGTGCCTGGTAATGATATGGAAGGGGATTTTGTTTTACTTCATCCAAACGTTCCTGCAGATCGCTCCAAAACTTTTTCTCCATTTCCTGTGCCAATGCCTTTGCATCTTCTTCACCATTCTGCAAAAGATAATTGGTGTACACTTCACGTGGGTTGGGATGCTTGTCGATCAATGCATACAGATGTGGTTGTGTAAACTTCGGATCATCACCTTCGTTATGCCCGTGTTTACGATAACATACCATATCAATAAATACATCGCTGTTAAATTCCTGGCGGTAACGTGTCGCAATTTCAACCACCTTTACCACTGCTTCTGCATCATCACCATTTACATGAAATACCGGCGCCTGCACCATTGCGGCAAGGGATGTACAATAATCTGCACTGCGTGCATCATTAAAATCGGTGGTAAACCCGATCTGGTTATTGATAACGTAATGAATGGTACCTCCGGTATAATATCCTTTGAGGTAACTCATTTGCAATACTTCATATACCACACCCTGTCCTGCTACAGAAGCATCACCATGAATAAGGATGGGGAGTATTTTATCAAAATTGCTGTGGTACATGATATCAGCCTTTGCACGGCTGAAACCTACTACAACAGGATCCACCGCTTCAAGGTGTGATGGGTTGGGCATCAGTTTCAGATGAACGGTTTTACCATCCAGCGTTTCCACTTCACTGCCATAACCCATGTGGTATTTTACGTCGCCACTACCCATTGTTTGATCCAGCTTGGCGGTTCCTTCAAACTCACTGAATATCTGCTCATAGGTTTTACCCATGATGTTTGCCAGCACATTCAAGCGTCCACGATGTGCCATACCAATCACCACTTCCTGCACATCATTATTACCAGCTGTATTAATAATTGCATCAAGCGCTGCAATGGTTGTTTCGCCACCTTCCAGTGAAAAGCGCTTTTGCCCGATGTATTTGGTATGAAGGAATTTTTCAAACATTACACCCTGGTTTAATTTTTCCAGGATACGGCGACGTTTGTTGATGGCCAGCGGCTGATGAAATTCTTTTTCAAATGCATTGGTAAGAAAATCAACTTTCTTCTGATCACTGATGTATTTAAATTCAACACCCACATGCGAAGCATAGCATTTTTCCATGTGCTGCTGAATGTTGCGCAATGTTGTTTTGCCCAAACCTATTAACTGGCCGGCATAAAACTCTTTGTCGAGATCGGCTTCTGTAAAACCATAAAACGACAGCTCAATGTTTGCACCACGATCCTTCCGCTTGCGGATAGGATTGGTTTTTGCCAGCAAATGACCTTTGTTCCGGTAGCCAAGGATCATTCGGTAAGCCATGATCTCTTTCAACCAGTCAACACCTGCTGCACTTGCCTGAGATGAAGTTCCGTTTACTGAACCATTGGCAGCAGAAGTGCCGCTGGCTGCTCCGCTGCTGACAGCAAAATCAAACCCTTCAAAAAACTTTTTCAGATCAGGATCTACACTGCCCGGGTCTTTTGTAAAATCGTTATACAGGCTTTCGATAAACTGAGGATGAGAGGCGGTGATGTATTGAAAATCTTTCATGTGCTTCTATTCTACTTAATTTTAGCCACATAGGATTCGCCATAAAAATTAACCCCGCAGATTGATACAAATTGCTCATTAATTTTTTTGGCTCGTTTCATGTGCAAGAGAAATGATCGTAACTTCTTTAAAAAGGAGCACAAATATCGGTTGTTTTCATCAAAGGCAAATAAGAGAAAGCACTTGATTTTGTCTTTTTCGAACTAATTCACAGGCATTTAGAGCGAACAGCTGTTAATCAATTCCTGTTTTTACAGGTTAATTCAACAAGTACCGGCGGTTGTTTTCAAGCGGCATCGATTGCGTAAAGAAGAGCTGATGTGCAACTGACAGGATCATGGTTATCCACAAATACAGTTGAATATTGTTGAATCTGCTATTTTCGGGCAAAAAAACTCCATCTTGTTGGCTGATATCTGGATTTTTCCCCTACCTTTGCCGTCCGAAAAAATAAGATATGGCAAATCATAAGGCTACCAAAAAAGACGTTCGTCAGAGTGCAAAGCGCAGAGACCGTAACCGTTACTACGGTAAAACTACCCGTAACGCTATCCGTGACCTCCAGGCAATTACTACCGGTAAAGAAGCTGGTGAGCAATTACCTTCTGTTGCTGCAATGATCGACAAACTGGCTAAGCGTGGCGTGATTCACAAGAACAAAGCTGCTAACTTAAAGAGCAAGCTGACGAAGAAAGTGAACGCTTTAGCATAATTGAACTCATTCATCCGAGAGATAAATTCAACCCGTCTGTACAAGACGGGTTTTTTTATTTGCTTTATCCAAGCTTTAGCCCGATTAAATAAAAAACTCTGCGTTTGTGCAAAGGCTTCGTTTACTTGCTGACGCTGGCTGCCGTCAGCCTACATCATTCAACCCCCGAATAACTAAACCGATCATGAGAAAAATGTTTGTTCTGCTGCTGTGCAGTTTTGCCACATACACAGCTACTGCCCAGTTGCCCGTTACCCGTTACGAAACATCAAAGGGTAAAGAAAGCGTAACCTATTACGAAGCCATTGATGCATGGAAACAAATTGACAAGGCCTCCCCTCTCGTATCGATGATGACGATGGGGCCAACCGATGCCAATGAACCTTTGCATTTGGTATTGGTAAGTACCGACCAGACATTTAAGGCTGAGCAATGGCAGCAGAAGAACAAAGTGGTGATCCTGATCAACAATGGTATTCACCCCGGCGAGCCTGATGGTATTGATGCCAGTATTTCATTGGTGAAAGACATCATCACAAAAAAGCGTTCACTTCCTTTGAATGTTGTACTGGCCATTATTCCGGTGTATAATATTGGCGGAAGTTTGAACCGCAGTGCTTTTTACCGTGTGAGCCAGGATGGCCCTGTTGAGAAAGGCTTTCGTGGCAACTCTCAAAACTTTGACCTGAACCGTGATTTTATTAAGAACGATTCAAAGGAAGCCAGGAGTTTTTCGCAGATCTTTCATTTGGTGCAGCCCGATATTTTTATTGACAACCATGTGAGCAATGGTGCCGATTACCAGCATGTGATGACCTTGCTTACATCGCAACACAATAAACTGGGTGGCAGGCTTGGTGAATATCTTAACCAAACATTTGAACCGGCTATTTACAAAAGCATGAAAGCAAAAGGTTATGACCTGCTGCCTTATGTCAACAATTTTGGCGACAGTCCTGAAAGTGGCTGGAGTGCTTATTGGGACGGGCCACGTTACAGCAGCGGTTATGCTTCGCTGTGGAATGTGTTTGCTTTTGTTCCTGAAACACACATGCTGAAACCTTACCCTCAACGTGTGGAAGCAACGTACCAGCTCATGGTGAGTATGATGGAGTTTGCAGCAAGTAATCAAACAACCATCAAACAATTACGTGCCCAGCAGCAGAAAGAGCAGCTGACACAGCAACAGTTTCCTGTTGGTTTTACATTAGACCGCAGCAGGTTTAGTGAAATACTTTATAAAGGATACGAAGCGGGCCGCAAGCCCAGCAACATTTCCGGGCAGCCACGTTTGTATTACGACCGCAATAAGCCGTTTGAAAAGATGATCAGGTTCTACAATTTCTTTACACCTAAAACGATGATTGAAAAACCAACCGCTTATGTTATTCCGCAAGGCTGGTGGAAAGTGATCGACTTATTACAGGCAAACAAGGTACAGATGCGGCAGTTGAAAAAAGATACAACGATTGAAGTGGAAGTATACCGTATTGAAGATTACAAAAGCAATTCCCGCCCATACGAAGGGCATCATTTAAACAGCGATGTAAAGACAAGTAAAACAGTGCAGCAAATGAAGTTCCGTAAAGGCGACTGGCTGATACCGATGAATCAGAAAGCCAACCGGTTTTTGATGGAAGTGCTGGAACCAACAGGTGATGACAGTTATTTTGCCTGGAATTTTTTTGATGGTATACTTGGACAAAAAGAAGGTTACAGCAGTTATGTGTTTGAAGAAACGGCTGAAGAGTTCCTGAAACAACACCCGGC
Source organism: uncultured Lacibacter sp. (assembly GCF_946479605.1). Next base: position 5,585 of record NZ_CAMLGT010000062.1, on the reverse strand, counting down.
TGTAAAACAAAAGCTGGAAGAACGCCGTGCTTCTGATACAGCTTTTGCAAAAAGCGGCAGTGCACAGTTAAATTTTGTTTACCAGCACTCGCCTTATTATGAACCGATGCATTTGCGTTATCCTGTGTACAGAATTAAGTAATTTCACCCTACTAAATAAATCAACTTATGCGATTGCTCTATTGTTTTTTATTGTTCAGCTTACCGTTCTTTATTTCATCAGCAACTGTAAAGCAAAAGAAAAGAGTGCTCGTGTTTGCTAAGACTGCAGGTTTCCGGCATGCATCCATTCCAAAAGGAAAAGAAGCTTTGTTACTGATGGGTAAGCAACATAACTTTCTTGTTGACACAACAGAAGATGCCGGTTTCTTTACTCCGGAAACACTGAAAAAATATGATGCGGTTGTTTTTTTAAGTACAACAGGTGATGTGTTTACCAACGAACAGCAGGCTGCATTCGAAGCGTTCATCCGTTCGGGCAAAGGATATGTGGGTATACATGCTGCTGCCGATACAGAATATGAATGGCCCTGGTACGGCAAACTTGTGGGTGCTTATTTTATGAATCATCCCAAACAACAAAACGCAAAACTTACCATTACAGATCACAACCATGCTTCCACCAAACATTTACCACATGTGTGGGAACGCTTTGATGAATGGTATAATTACAAGAGCAGGAATAACGATGTGAAAGTTTTGATGACCATTGATGAAAAAAGTTACGAAGGAGGCAAAGAAGGTGCTTATCATCCGATGGCATGGTATCATGCGTTTGATGGTGGTCGTGCTTTTTATACTGCATTGGGCCATACAGACGAATCGTATAAAGAAGAGAATTTTTTAAAACATGTGCTGGGCGGAATAAGGTATGCGATGGGGAAATAGTGAGTGGTGAAGAACGAGTGGTGATTGATGCAAATACCTGCTAACTTCTTTCGATAGGAGGAATACAGGTTATTGAAGTTCTACATTCAAGCTTTATGCATCTAATGAGTGAACGCTAAAATTCTCGTCTTTGCAAGACGCAACCCGTTAGCAATTTGTTACCCTGACACTAATCAAAACATGAAAAATTTCAACCCTTTCAAAGCAGAGCTTTATAAAGAACAAAATGTAGCAGTTGATTTTTTTAAGTATGAAGACAAGAGCATTATGCTTGTAAGGTTGACAGGTGAACTTCCTGATGGAAGCAAAGCAGCGCCTGACTGTAGTTATATCAATCAACAACTAACCATCAACCTGCTTGCCATGCGCCCGATATCACTTCTCCTGGACATGTCGTTGTTGAAATACTCCTTCGGCAACTCATTTATTAATGCGTTGAGCCCCCTGTTTGAACTACCGATTTTTGAAGATAAGTTTGATATTGCTTTCCTGCTTTCAGACCTGAATAAATATGGCTTAGCAAGTTTATGGGGGTTTGACATCAATGAACCGCCAAAGAACATTTTCTTTGGCTATGAAGAGGCGTTACAGTATGCTGAGGCGGTATATGACAGCATATAAGTTATAGATACAAAAAAATATATTCCTGAAACAAACCGTTACCGGTATTCCATCCACATCACCGAATTTTCTTCACCAAATTCATTTGGCTCACGGAGTTTGTTAGCAGGGTCAACGATCCATTTGCCATCAATAACAAATTTATACAAGCGCTTGCCGGGATAAAGATGCTGCTCCAGCACCCACTCCCCTGCTTCTTTGCGCATGGGAAAACCATTGGGCGACCAGTTATTGAAATCACCAGCTATGCACACCTGCTTTGCTGTTGCATACCCCTGTAAACGGAACTGATAATTGGGAGCAATCACCAATACTTCGTTTGATTTTTCTTTACGTGTTGCTGCATCAACCGGTTTGCGTCCGTCAATTTCAAATGTATATTCGTAGTTACCATGACCCAACACATAGGGTAATGCCCAGCCGGTATCTGTTTTGTGCATCTGTAATTCAAAATTGCGCCATTGATTAAATGACCCCATCAGCATTACACGCTTTGCAGTGGTATAACCTTTCAACACAAACACATGGGGTTTGCCCATACAGATCACACTGTTTGTTTCGCCAAATTCATTGGGGAATGTTTCGGGGTTTGCAGGATCAGCAAACCAGTTACCATCGGCCACAAAACGATAGGTATGCGTTCCTTCGGCCAGGTACAGATGTTTGATCCAGCCTTCGCCAAAAAAGTCCATTGTGATTTCATTGGGGTCCCAGTTATTGAAGCTGCCGGCCACCACCACTTTTCTTGCTTTTGTATTTCCCTTCAGCGCAAATACGTAATTGGTTTTATAATAAACCGAGTTGTCATTCCCCTGTCCATCGTTTTCCACCAGTTCATTGTCTTTGTCAATGGTCCATTTATCATCCACAATAAACTTGTAATAATGTTTGCCTGCGCCCAGCTTTACAAAAGCGATCCATCCGCTGTCCACTTTCTTCATGCTTAACGCTTCAGGATTCCAGTTGTTAAATGTGCCGGCCAGCATTACTTTGCCTGCCTGCTGGTATCCACGGAAAAAGAAGGTAACGATTGAATCCTTTACAGCAAACGGGTGCTTGCGTTTAAACCGGTTTGCACCATACAGCGGTTCTTTGTTTGAAGCGCCATAACCATTAAAAAAGATTTTTTGCGCCAGCAATATTTTCTCCACAGGATCATCCAGTTTAGCTGCAGGCTGCATGCTTTTGCTGATCACGACTATTTCGCTGTTATTGAGCTCTACCTGCCAGCCCAGTTTAAACAACGAATCGGGTTTATTGGTTTTGAAGAATGTTTTGAGATCCAGTTCCTGCAAACTGTATTGTGCAATGAACGCATCCAGTTCCTGCGGGGAAATATTTTTACCAAGGGTGATGTAGATATGATCCTTTTTCACCACAAATGATTTTACAGGCGGTTGTGCATAGCCGTTACTGCCTGCCATGAGCAGGAACAGCAGCGCCATCATCAACCGGCGGATCGTGATCAACGGTATGGATCTGATCATTTCCATATATACATCTTCCGTTTTACAAAGTTAAACCCAATTTTGTGCAACGACAGGAAATCGTAACCCAACATACCATCGAGACAACGATCATACGCCGAACACATTTTCGACAGATTGGTCACCAGTACCGGCATGGTGGAAATTGAACGCCCTCCCATCACCAGGTTCCGCACATCGCCATACAACGCATCTACTTTACTGTTGCCTGCCCCATTCAATGTGATACGGCGTGTAATGGTCACACTGTCCATTACATTCTCCGATAAACGACTATCGAGCACGTTTGATTCTGCACCCGTATCAACCAGGAACGTGAGTTTTTTATTTCCCAGTTTTCCAAAAGCAAGTATTTTATTATCCAGCAGGCTGATGTCAAACTCAGAGTAGGCCGAGGTATCGTTCAACATCGTGTGCCGGTATGTTTTTGCTTCTTTCTTATTGATATGGTGCAGATGCAGTTCGCTGTTCTCATAGTCAATGATCATTTCAAACTGTTTGAACAGCTGCACCCCCAGCAATCCAACTATTTTGATACCCTTGCTGTTTTCAATATGGCCGAGGTTGATACGATCAGCTTCCACTTTAAAATAACTGGCTGCACCAAACGATAATTTTTTCACCAGTGTACGGCCATATTCCGCAACAGATCCGGTGATGCCGCCATTCATATCAGCATGTGAAACATCGTTCAGTACAGGATGATCACGGAAGTACGTCATATTTAAAATTAAACCCGGTGCCCCTGTATCAAGAATGAAACTGCCTTCCACATCATCGGCTTTTGCTTTAATGAGGATAAGGTTTCCAGCACGGCTGAAGGGAACAATAAAATCAGGCGTATCAGTTTTCATGACGGGATCACGTTCGTAAGCGTTGGCTACAGCATCTTTCAGCCGGGCATTGCCATAACCCAATACTGTTTTGGACGAGTCTTTACCGGGAGCAGATTGTGCCCACCCCGTTGCAACTGTGCATATCAAAACAACAGTTGCCAGTAGTTTTACCGGTAAAAATGATGACATAAGGTTTAATGGCTACAAAAATAAACGGACAAAGCTGTTCAGCATCACCACTAAACAGCCGGCATCGCCATTGAACGATTTTAACAGGACAGCCCTTTCGCATTTGCAACAACTATCTTTTACAAAGAAGATGTAACTTTCTTTATGATCTCCACCAAAAACTTTCGGGAATTGGCGCTCAGTTTTGCGGAAGCAACAGAGCAGCCGCATTTTGAAAAAACATCTTTCCGTGTAAAGAACAAGATCTTTGTTACGCTTGATGAAACAACAAAACTTGCCTGCGCAAAGCTGAGCAATGCCGATCAATCTGTTTTTTGCCTAATCGACAAAACAATGATCTGGCCGGTGCCAAATAAGTGGGGCAAACAGGGCTGGACAATGATCGCTCTTGGAAAAATAAAGAAGGAGTTGTTGAAAGATGTGCTTACACATGCATACTGTTCGGTAGCGCCCAAAACACTTGCAGCAGGTTATACCAATAACAATACTGAATAATTAAAAAAGAAACAGCCTCCGTAAACCGAAGGCTGTTTTAACCAAAAACATCTTGAAAAATCAAGTTCTCAAACGGATCTATTCATGAATTTTACAAAAGGGCGTGCTAAGTATCAGTAAGGACGGAAGAACGTTTTTTCGGAATGGATCTAAAAACGGAGCCGGTGCAAAGGTAACAGCACCGGCCCGGTCGGGAGGAATCAGATGAGTCGATTCCATGCCTTAAAAAGTTCAATTTGATGTTATAACATTTTCTTAAGTGGTTATTGCTCTTTTATGAGATTACCGGAGCCTGCCAGTTTCGATTTAATATCGGTCGGGTTACCGTAATAATGAATATCGCCCCCGCCGGCTACTTTCACCTCCAGCTTCATGCTGGCAAATACCCATACATTGCCCGAACCTGCAATGCTGATCTTTGCATTCTCTGCTTTCAATCCACTCATTTTTACATCGCCACTACCTGCCACATCAATATCAATATCACGGGTGCTGCCATGGCCTTCTGCAGTTCCGCTACCGGAAATATTTACATCCACCTGCGGCGCATTCAGTTCCTGCAGTCGTATATCGCCACTTCCTGCAATGCTGAGGCGTATTTTTTCATTTAAGTTGATGTTTGTTTCAGCCACCAGGTTTCCGCTGCCTGCAATACTCACGCTTCTGTACTTCGGCGCTTTTACATACACTTTCATGTCCTGCGTTGGGCGAAGGTTGATGCCGTTTTTGGTACGGATACGCAGTACACCATCTTCCACATTTGTTTCAATATAACGCATCAGGTTTTCATCGGCTTCAATCTGTATCTCCTGTTCATCGGATTGAGAAAAATACACATCGAAAGCACCCGATACTTTTACGGCATTAAAGGAACTCTCTTTACGCTCCTGTTTTACAATATCGCCATTGCCTTTTACACGCCTGGTGCTGCAGGAACTAAGTAAAATGCCCGAACTGATGAGTAAAAGAAACGCCCCGTAGATCATTTTTTTTTGCATGTTGTTTTTTTGGTTTAATGGTATGATAAGAACCACACAAGGAAGCACAACCAACATTGGTTATGACTATT
>NZ_CAMLGT010000061.1 GCF_946479605.1 uncultured Lacibacter sp. | reverse complement strand
GATGCCGGTTTGCAGAACAACTTTGGTATTATTGGTTTCGATATCATTGCACACAGGGGTTACCCGGTATATGATAATTCTAATCCAAGAATTAACAACGCCAACCAAACTTCAGCTAGAGAGTTTTTTACCATTTTTAACAAGTACAGTATGGAACTGCGTTATCCGCTGAGTACAAACCCAAGCAGCACCATTTTTGGTTTGGCCTTCTTTGAAGCTGCAAACGGTTGGTACGATGTAAAAGATTACAATCCGTTCAAACTGCGTCGCAGTGCTGGTTTGGGTATGCGTTTCTTCCTGCCCATGTTTGGTTTACTTGGGTTTGATTATGGTGTAGGGTTCGACAGAACTTATCCCGGTGCACGTTTCAGGGATATTACACGCTTTACCTTTATGCTTGGCTTTGAACCGGAATAAACAACTTTTTTGTTCCATCATTCATCATGTATAAAAACACATATATGAAAAGATTGCTGATCGCAGTATTTGTAGTAATGCTCACCGCTTTCAGTGCAGATGCACAGCGTTATGCCATTATTGATACCAAGTATATTCTTGATAAGATTCCGGAATACAAGGATGCCAATAAAAAGCTGGAAGAAATGGCCGATGCATGGCAAAAAGAAATTGACCTCCTGCAGGCCGATCTTGATAAAATGTACCGCCAGCTGGAAACAGAAAAGGTGATGCTGACGCCTGAATTACTCAAGAAAAGAGAAGATGAAATTTTCAATAAAGAAAAGCAGGTGCGTGATCTGCAACGCCGCCGTTTTGGTTTTGAAGGCGACTACTTCCGTAAAAAGCAGGAACTCGTGAAACCCATACAGGACAAGGTTTACAACGCAGTTCAACGCCTTGCAACCGAAAGATTATACGACTTTATTTTGGATAAAAGTGAAGGAATTACCGTTATATTTGCCGACCCTAAACTTGACAAAAGCGACGATGTGCTGAAGATCCTGGGTGTTAAACTTTAATCAAAACCCGGCCTGAGCACAACCAAAAGGGATCTTTAGTACAACTTTATTAAAACAAAAAACAGAAATGAAAAAGATTATTGTTCTGGCAGTTGTAGCAATTATGGGAACAGCTGCTACCGTGAATGCCCAAAAGATTGGACACATCAACACCAACGATCTGCTGGTAGCGATGCCTGAAACCAAAAAAGCACAGGAAAAATTAAAAGCAACACAGGATTCATTGAACGTAGTGTATGCACAACTGATCAAAGAATACCAGGAAAAAGACAGCATTATCCGTAAGGATTCTATCAAATGGACTCCTGCCATCAAGCAAATCCGTTTTAAAGAATACCAGGACTTGGGCGAAGCAGTTCAGGACTATTCTAATACTGCACAACAATTCCTGCAGCAAAAAGAACAAGAAGTGTTTGCACCAGTACAGAAACTTGCATTGGATGCTATTCAAACTGTAGCAAAAGCAAACGGCTATACATACGTTATTTCAAGAGAAGCTTTGCTGGTAGTACCAACTTCTGATGATCTTTTACCATTGGTGAAAAAGCATTTGAAGATTGTTGATACACCTGCAGCAAAATAATCATTGCTGAAATGAGATTGATCCCGCTGTTGTACAGCGGGATTTTTTTTGTGCTTACATTAGCGTTATGCATTCCGGACCAATTGGCATATTCGATTCTGGTTATGGCGGTTTAACTGTAATGAAAGAGATCGTTCAGCAGTTACCGCAATACAACTATGTCTACCTTGGTGATAATGCCCGTGCACCTTACGGTACAAGAAGTTTTGAAACGGTGTATCGTTACACGCTTGAATGTGTGGAATGGTTTTTCAAACAAGGTTGTCCGTTGGTTATTCTTGCATGTAACACCGCCTCTGCAAAAGCATTACGCAGCATACAGCAAAACGATTTACAGCATCTCAACCCAAACAACAGAGTGCTGGGTGTTATTCGCCCAACAGCAGAAGTGATCGGGCAGTACAGCCAAACAAAAAATGTGGGGGTGCTTGCAACAGCAGGCACCGTGCAATCGGGTTCGTATGAAATAGAGATCACGAAGTTTTACCCCGAAGCAAACGTGTACCAGCAAGCCTGCCCCATGTGGGTGCCATTGATCGAAAACAATGAACATGAAAGTGCAGGTGCCGATTATTTTGTAAAGGAATATGTAGATGCCCTGCTGCAGCAATCAAAAGAGATTGATACGGTGTTGCTGGGCTGCACGCATTATCCTTTGCTAAGCGAAAAGATCAGCCAACAATTACCTGAGAATGTGCTGTTATTATCGCAGGGGAAGATTGTAGCGGAAAGCCTCACCGATTATCTTCAGCGCCACCCTGAAATGGAGCAACGGCTGACAAAAGGCAAGGAAAGACAATTCTTTACCACCGATTCGGTGACTGATTTTGATAAGCATGCCAGGTTGTTTTATGGGTCGGAAATACAATCTGCTCATGTTGAGCTTACAGGCTGATTATTCACACTTGGGGGGCTTCAAACTGTTACACAGAAAACTGATTTTCAGGGCTGAGTGGACGAGTAGAATTACTGAACGTACAAGGGATTGCGACGCAACCGGCGATGCCATAGGCAAAAGAGCCGGTACCAACAGAATTTTCTTGTCTCAAACACTCTGTTTTCGGGCAGTTTCCCCTACCTTTGCCGTCCTTTCACAAACAGCGGGAAGTGGTGTTCTCACTGGGTGATTTTAAATTTCCGGTTTCTCCCCGGTATTTTTTAAAGAAGTAAAACAGCAAACAATGCCAGGAAAAAAACGCACATACCAGCCTTCGAAGCGTCGCAGAAAAACCACACATGGTTTTCGTAAGCGTATGCAGGATGCTAATGGCCGCAAAGTGTTAAACAGCCGCCGTGCAAAGGGTCGTCATAAGCTCACAGTATCTGATGAGCGAGGCGCTAAGAAATAAGCACTTGTAATAACAACAAGATATTTTGAGTCCCGACTTTCCGGTCGGGACTTTTTATTTTTACAACAGTGGAACAGCAACGATATACATTAGGCAAACAGGAGCGGATGAAAAGCCGCAAGCAGATCGAGCACCTGTTTAAAGCAGGCAAAGCAGTTTCGGCACAGCCGCTGCGTTTGTATTATGTGTTGCAACCCCTGCCTGCCGATGCATGCTCTTTATTATTTGGTGTTGCAGTAGGCACCAAACATTTTAAACGGGCCGTGCATCGCAACCGTGTAAAGCGATTGATCCGTGAAGCATGGCGTTTACAAAAAAATGAATTGCAACATCAATTACAGCAAAGCGGTTTGCAAATGCAGGTATTTGTGCTTTATACGGGAAAAGAACTTCCCGATTATCAGCTCATCTATGACAAGACAACGATAGCTTTGCAAAAACTCGAAGAACTTCGTGTGCAGTCAGCATCTTGATACTACTCCGCAAAAAAGCAGTAAACTGAAAACAGTGCTGAGCTTTCCGTTTATACTGCTTATTAAGTTTTATCAATACGTCATCAGTCCGGCAATTGGCCCCAAGTGTAGGTACACACCCACCTGCAGCCAATATGGTTTGGAAGCATTTAAAAAATACGGACCCATTAAAGGTTTCTGGTTAACTGCAAAACGGGTGAGTAAATGTCATCCATGGGGTGGTAGTGGTTATGATCCTTTGCCGTAATGCATCAGAACAAATAAGCCATCACTGCTTCATCTACATACTGGTCTTTACTTTTTAAGTACGTGTATTTTTTCAGCACACCCTCGTGATGAAAACCTGCTTTCAAATAAAGCTGGATTGCTTTTTCGTTATTGGTGGCAACCGTTAATTCAATACGAACAAAGCCCTGCTGTTTGGCGTACGCAATAATTTCTTCCATCATCTGCAAGCCATATCCTTTGCCTGCTTCTTCGGGGTCAATGGCTACTCCGCCGAGGTAGGCGATATGTGCGTTCCGAAACCGCTGGGGCATCAGTTTAAACATGCCAATGTCTTCACCATGCTCTTCAAAAATATACAGCACGCCTTTGTGCTGCAGCTCATCAAACACTGCATGAAAATCTTCCTGCTGCATGTATTCGTACAACAAATAAGGATTCACCTGTGGATGCATATACAGGTAATAGAGAAAATGAAAATCGTTTGAGTTTGCTTTGCGAATCATCTTCTTTGTTTGGGGCTGTTAAATTACTACTTTGCACAGGAACCATACCACAATCGATGGCAAAAGAAAAAACACGTTGCAGCTGGTGCTTAAAAGACGATTTGTACAAAGCTTATCATGATGAAGAATGGGGCACACCCTTACACGACGACAAGAAATTATTTGAATTGCTTTGTTTGGAAGGAGCACAGGCAGGGTTAAGCTGGTATACCGTTTTGAAGAAAAGGGAAAACTACCGCAAAGCCTTTGATGGATTTGATGCAAAGAAAATGGCGAAGTATACGGATAAGAAAAAGGAAGCCTTATTAGAGGATGAAGGCATTATCCGCAACCGTTTAAAAGTAAATGCCTTTGTATTGAATGCACAAGCCTTTCTTGCAATACAGAAAGAGTTTGGCAGTTTCGATAAATACATCTGGCAATTTGTGGGAGGCAAACCCATTGTAAACAATGTACGTTCGCTGGGCGATGTGTATGCAAAAACATCTATCTCTGATGCAATGAGTAAAGATTTGCTGAAGCGTGGGTTTAAGTTTGTGGGTTCAACGATTTGTTATGCGTTTATGCAGGCGAGCGGTATGGTGAATGATCATGTGAATGATTGCTGGAAGAAGAAGCACTGAGCGTCCTTCGACTTCGCTCAGGATAGAAGGGTGGGTTAATCCTTCGACCGCAGTAGTGAGTGATATACAAAAAATTAAAAAGCCGTTTCATAAAATGAAACGGCTTTTACTTATTGGTGAGACTTCTAACTTATTTACCGAACCGCTCAGCTACTTTGCTCCAGTTTACTACGTTCCAGAAAGCAGCTAAATAATCAGCCCGACGATTTTGATACTTTAAGTAGTACGCATGTTCCCACACATCCACGCCAAGAATTGGTGTGCCTTTTACTTCAGCAACATCCATCAATGGATTATCCTGGTTAGGTGTAGAAGTGATTTCGAGTTTACCATCTTTTACAATTAACCATGCCCAGCCACTGCCGAAACGTGTCATACCGGCTGCTGCAAATTTTTCTTTGAATGCATCGAAGGAACCGAATGCTGCAGTAATTGCATCAGCCAAAGCGCCTGTTGGTGTGCCACCAGCGTTTGCTGCCAATGATTCCCAGAAGAAGGTATGATTCCAGTGACCGCCACCGTTGTTACGCACAGCGGGTGAAATGCTGCCTGCAGCTGCTACCAGTTGCTCCAGCGTTTTGCCTTCGTGTTCTGTACCGGCAATTGCTTTGTTGAGGTTGTCAACATAAGCCTGGTGGTGTTTGCCGTGATGTATCTGCATGGTGGTTGTGTCGATATGGGGTTCCAGTGCATCATGTGCATAAGGAAGAGGTGCTAATGTAAATGCCATGTTCTTAAGTTTAGAATTTTACGAAATTGTTTAAGGATAACAAATGTACAAACAGAACGGGTACAATTCCGCTCATATCTCTACTCCGCCCGATATTTCGAAACATCCTTCGACGGTGCTCTGGATTTTGCGCCCTTTCGTTCAAGGCAAAAAAAGAAAGGAATGCAAAGTTGCACTCCTTCTCTCCGATGATGGAATACTTGGGTCTATCGGGAACAGAACCAGTTGATACGGTCCTGAGCGGCATAATAACTTAACCAATAGTCTTCTACATCAATGGCCATTAATGACCTGCGGCTGCGGTTGTACACATTTTTCAAGCCATAAATACTCAAGTCACCATACAACACATCGCCAACATAAGGACGAAGCGACCAGTTTTCAGCAACGGTATAACCGTTCCGGGTTTCAATAACAAAGTAATCGCAGTTGATATCGGAGTAAACAACTACGCCACGTTCTTTTTGCAGCCATGCTGATTCGTCGATGGGTGCAGATTGAAGATCCGTTTTGCGGCAGGCGGTAAGCAACAGCGTACTTAGTAAAACAAAACCCAGTATCTTTTTCATGGTCATTCGTATTGATTACAAAGAATAGATGCAAAGGATTTGCCTGCGTTGTAAGCAACAGCAACAAGATTTTGTTAAAGCAGAAACAGCGTGAAATTATTTTGCAAGACGGTTCAGCTTTTTGCCTTTCTCGGTAAAGGTTTCAACAACCCCTTTTGTCTCCAGATCGAGACGGATAGAGATGGTGTACCAGGGAATTGATTTTTTAAAGCCGGGTAATTGCTTGCGGATGATCTTTACCACATCATCGGTAAGTTCAGTAAACGTTTTGCCTTTGCTGCCTTTCAGGCTTTGAAGAATAGCAGCCTTTACAGGCTCGTAAATAGCAGCATCAAATGTTCGTTCTGTACCTGTTACAGGGTGTGTAACAATCACTGTTTTTGATGTTGCTTTTGCCATGACTTATCGCATTTGTTTGAAAAAATCTTTCATAAGTTGCGCACACTCTTCCTTTAAAACGCCTGTACTGATCGTTGCTTTTTGATGAAAAGGGCTTTCATCTTTGGTCATTCGTTTGTGCCCGTTCTTTTCATCATCGGCACCCCAAACAATACGTGTTACTTTACTCCAGTACAATGCACCGGCACACATTAAACAAGGCTCAATAGTAACATACAATGTAGCTTCAGGTAAATACTTAGCTCCTATCTGGCTGAATGCTGAGGTAAGTGCAATCATTTCAGCATGTGCAGTAGGATCGTTTAACCGCTCCGTCATGTTATGACCACGTGCAATGATCTTGTTGTTCACCACAACCACAGCACCAATCGGCACTTCGCCTTCTTCAAAAGCAATTGCCGCTTCTTTCAATGCCTGCTTCATGAAATGTTCATCCGTCATATGGCGAAGTTACTGTTTTCCCAAGCCTTCTTTCTTTCGTTGTTCTGTAAGAAAATCAGTGCCAAAGCTGAGCTTTTTTGCAGCTGGCGATTTTTCAGTGATGATGCGCCAGAACGGAGTGATTTTGCTTGCAGGCTTTCCCTGCTGTAGTTCTTCATACGCTGCTTCAGCAACAATGCGCAGAAAGATGCCACTTGTAACCGGGCATGTTTTATCTGCATGGTATTCGGCTGCAAGGTCTTTGCGCATCTGTAATAATGATCCCTCTCTTCCTTTTGGAATGTGCCTGATGTATGCATCAACAATTTGCGGTGTGGTAACGAGCATCTTCTCACCAATTTTCATGTCAGCAAAATCTTTATCGAGCACTTCTACTTTTGCTTCTTTCGAAAGATCTCTTTTTTCGATCCACGTTTTTCGTTTATAGGCACACATCGTTCAGTAATTTTCATGAAGTTAAAAAGACGGCGGATAATACTTAATTTACAGTAACGACATTTGCAGATTTCATCAATGAATTGATATGAACAACCCTTACCAGGCCATATATAATGCACAGCGCTCTTTTTTTCAATCAGGCGCCACCCGTTCTTATGCTTTCAGAAAGGAACAGTTAAAAAAACTTGAAACGATTTTTCGCTCCAATGAAAAGCAAATTGAAGAGGCGTTGTATAAAGACATGCGCAAGCATCCGCAGGAAGTGTATATGACAGAGATGGGGCCTGTGTATGAAGAAATAAAAGTTCAGTTGCGTGGTATGCGGCAATGGATGCAGCCACAAACTGTGAAGACGCCGCTTTACCTGCAGCCAGCTGTAAGCAAATTGTATCCCGAACCGGTGGGCAATGTAATCGTTATATCGCCATGGAATTATCCTGTGCTGTTAACGTACCGTGCAGTGGCAGGTGCCATAGCTGCCGGTAATACGGTGCTCATTAAACATTCAGAGATCAGTGCCCATACCTCAGCTGTATTGGATGAATTGATCAACAGTAATTTTCCTGCAGAATTTATACATGCTGTGCCGGGCGAAGGTGTGGAAGTGGTGCCGCAGCTGCTGGAGCATTTTCATTTTGGTCATGTGTTTTTTACAGGAGGTACCGGCATTGGGCGGAAAATTATGGAGATGGCAGCGAAGCAACTTTCGCCTGTTTCGTTAGAGCTTGGAGGGAAGAGTCCTTGTATTGTTGATGAAACTGCCAATATTAAACTTGCTGCAAAACGTATTGTGTGGGGTAAGCTGCTTAACTGCGGACAATCATGTGTGGCACCGGATTATATTGTTGTGCAGGATACTATAAAGAATAAATTGGTAGCTGCGTTGACAGAAGAGATTGAACGTTGTTATGGTAAAAACATCCGCACAAACGATAACTACGGTCGCATCATTAGTGAACGGAGATTTCATGCCATTGCAAAATACATCAATGACGGTACTGTTATCTACGGCGGCGAAACAGATGAAGCGGAACGATATATTGCGCCTACTTTACTCGACAACGTAAAAAAAGATTCGCCCATCATGCAGGAAGAAATTTTCGGACCTGTATTACCCATCATAACGTACAAACAGAAAGAAGAAGTGTTGCAGTTGATAGACGCCAATCCTTATCCACTTGCAGTTTATTTGTTTACCACAAATAAAGAAACCGAAAAGTTTTTTCTTGACCGTGTGCAGTTTGGTGCCGGCTGTGTAAATGAAACTATTTACCAGTTAGGCAACAGCAATATGCCGTTCACAGGAATTGGTACAAGTGGTTATGGTGGTTATCTTGGCAAATATTCGTTCGACCTGTTTACACATTACAAGGGTGTTATTAAAAAGGCCAATTGGCTTGAACCGTTTTTCCGTTACCCGCCGTTCAATAAAAGCAGGCTGAGCTTGTGGAAGATGGTGTTGGGTAGAAAAGTATGATCAATTAGTTTCATTCAGATGAAATATCTCAGAAAAATAGTAATCATTCTTGTTGTAATGTTGCTTCTTGGCACAGCGTATGTGCTTTATGTAAACAGAAATTCAAAAGACATGACTCTCAGGCAAAAATTTTTAAAGGCAGTTTATCCGCTTTTTGTTTGGTCAAAGAAAAAAACGGCGGCAACATTAGCAAATGAAAAAGCAACACCTGCTGTTTCGTTTTATTCATTAACATCTACATTGAACAATGGCAGCAGCTTTTCTTTTGAACAATTGAAAGGGAAAAAAGTGTTGCTGGTGAATACCGCCAGCAATTGCGGGTATACCGGCCAGTACGATGAGTTACAGAAACTGCACGAACAATATGCTGACAAACTTGTGATTTTAGGGTTTCCTGCAAATGATTTCAAAGAACAGGAGAAAGGGAGCGATGAAGAGATTGCTCAGTTCTGCAAAATTAATTTCGGCGTAACCTTTCCACTTATGAAAAAAAGCACAGTGCTGAAAACGGCTGATCAGAACGAGGTATACAAATGGCTTTCCGATTCAACAAAAAACGGCTGGAACAGTAAAGCGCCCTCATGGAATTTTTCAAAATATCTGATCAGCGAAGACGGAAAACTTTTGAATTATTTCGATCCTGCCGTTTCACCTTTGGGAAAAGAAATAGTCGATCAACTTCAATAGCGAAGTACAATGGAAAAAGAAACACCGGGCTTACGGCTTGAAATTGCCAACAGTATTACACACGGAATTGGTGTTGTTTTTGGCATTACTGCGTTGCCCATCATCAGTTCAATGGCTGCAACAAAGAACAATACAGTGGCAATTGTTGGTGCATCGGTTTACGGGTTTTCATTTTTGCTGGTTTTTATTTTCTCAACACTGTATCATGCTTTTCAGAATAAAACGGTAAAGAATGTATTGCACATCTTTGATCATATCAGTATTTATTTTTTGATCTCAGGCACTTATACTCCTTTTTTGCTGAACTATATGATGAACCGAACGGGCATTATCATGCTGGTGGTGCTATGGAGTCTTACGTTGTTTGGTGTATTCTTCAAGATATTCTATACCGGCAAACTCAATTTTATTTCCACTGCTGTTTACCTGGCCATGGGCTGGATCATGCTGTTCAGCGGAAAAGATTTTTTCAAAGCAATACCGGGCGATGTGCTGACGATGATTGTTATAGGCGGAGGTTTGTACAGTATTGGAGTGGTTTTTTACTTGTGGGAGAAATGGTTATATCATCATGTCATCTGGCATTTATTTGTGCTGGCTGCAGCCATTTGTCATTACGTGGCAGTGCTGATGATGGTGTGATGAGAAAAGAGTACATTCATGGAAACGAACCGGTATGTTCAGCAAAGCAAATATTGAGCAATACTTTGTTGCCGAAAAACAAGGCAGCATTTTTTTTCTTGCGTTTGGTATTATTGCCGCAATAGCCGCACTCACCTGTTACTTTGTTTGGAAAACTTCTTTTGTAAAGGGGATGATGATCCCGTTATTGATCGTGGGTGTAATTGCTGTTATTATTGGTACAACTGTTTACAAACGGAGCGATGCAGACAGACAGCGAAATGTATATGCGTATGATCTCAACCCTGATGAACTGAAACAGAAAGAATATCCACGCATGCAGAAGGTGATGAAAAGCTTCAAAGTAATTATTGTTGCTGAAGTGCTGCTACTGCTTGTTGGCGCATTTCTTTATTTCTACTTCCGGCAACAGGAAACCAGGCAATTTGTTAGTGGTTTGGGATTTGGTTTGCTGTTGATGTGTGTTGCTGCATTGGCGCTTGATCTCTCAGCCCAACGACGGGCAGCAGTTTACATGAAGGGATTGACGTCTTTTGTGTTGAAAACAAACTAATGCGATGACACAGCTTTCAATCCAATAATAGAACCAATAAGAGTGGTCATGAAAAAGAGGCGCCAGAAATCCGCAGGTTCTTTAAAGAAAAGAATGCCCATCAATACTGTTCCCACTGCACCAATGCCCGTCCATACTGCATAGGCTGTACCAATAGGCAATGTTTGCGTGGCCTTGTACAATAAAAACATACTGATGCTGAGACAAACAAAAAAACCCAGCATCCAGAACATAGATGTTTGTCCCGTTGTAATTCTTGCTTTACCTAAACAGGTCGCAAAGCCCACTTCAAATAAACCTGCAATGATGAGGAGGATCCAGTTCATGGTTGATGAATGATTTGCAAAGATACCTGATGCAGGTTAATAAGTATTGCCTGACTCAGTTACTGACTGAGATCAACTTTACTGAAAAGTGGGTTTATGATTTTAAAAGCAACCTGTAAAGTTTTATCGTCTGGCTGCCTTGGAATGGCCTGACTCAGTGTCCTTAATTCACCGGGCACTTCTCATGGTAATTGATCAGTTCGATCTTAGAAGGAGCAAATTCAAAACCCGCAAACTTGGTTACAATTTCATCTAACACGGCATCAATTTCTTCCACCGTCATCATGGTAACCAATTTGGAACGGTATTCTTTAATATTCGGTAAGCCTTTTAAATAATTGGCATAATGCCTGCGCATTTCAAAGATGCCCACCTTGGGGCCTTTCCATTTATAGCTTTTGTGTAAATGCTTACGACAAACTTCCACACGTTGTTCAACAGTTGGCGGTGCAAGATGCTCACCTGTTTTTACAAAATGTTTGATCTCGTTAAAGATCCAGGGATAACCAATGGCAGCACGGCCGATCATGATTCCATCAACACCATAGCGGTTTTTGTACTCCAGTGCTTTTTCCGGGCTGTCAATATCACCATTGCCAAAAATGGGAATGGTAATGCGTGGGTTATTTTTAACCTTAGCGATCAATGTCCAATCAGCTTCGCCTTTGTACATCTGCATACGTGTACGACCATGTATGCTTAATGCTTTGATGCCGATGTCCTGCAAACGCTCAGCCACTTCTTCAATGTTCTTTGTATTCTCATCCCAACCCAAACGGGTTTTCACCGTTACCGGTAATGAAGTTGATTTTACAACCGACTCGGTTAAACGCACCATCAGATCAATATCTTTCAACACACCGGCACCGGCACCTTTCATGGCCACTTTCTTTACCGGGCAGCCGAAATTGATATCAACTAAATCCGGGTTCACTGTTTCGCAAATTCTGGCACTCATGCCCAGGGCTTCTTCATCACCACCAAATATCTGGATACCAAACGGGCGCTCCTCTTCTTCAAAATCCAGTTTCTGACGACTTTTGATTGCATCACGGATCAAACCCTCGCTGCTGATGAACTCACTGAACATCATATCGGCACCATTATCCTTGCAAACAGCACGGAATGGTGGATCACTCACATCCTCCATGGGTGCAAGGAGGAGCGGAAACTCAGGAAGCGATATGTTACCTATCTTTACCATTTTACAAAAACAAGCTGCAAATTTAGTCAGTTTTTACCAGTAGTTATGTACGAAAATCAATATCAGCGCAAATTAGAACCGTCAGTTGAGTTTTTGATTCTTATTGGCATTTGGATTGGTTGTTTTGTCATCGGGAGTGCCCTTACCATCCCTATCTGGGTGGCAATGACGGGAAAATCGATCTTCGTGATGCAGAAAGAGATGTTTAACCCTGCAAATGTGAATGCATTAAAAGTGATGCAGGTGGTATCCACCATCGTTATTTTTTTTATTCCAGCGTTTGTTACGGCAAGAATTGCTTCAAAAAAACCATTTGAACGACTTGGGTTTGCCAGTGGAATAAAATTGAACCGTGTTTTAGCGGCAGCCCTCATCATGTTTTGCGCCTTGCCTTTTGTTGGTTTTCTGGCTGAATTAAATAAAGCGATACCGATCACGGCATCATTAAAAAAGATGTTCGATGCATTGGAGTCGCAATATGCAGAGCAGGTAAAACTGATGGCTACATTCAAAACCCCTGCTGATTATATCCTCGCATTGTTCATTATTGCATTGATGCCTGCCATTGTAGAAGAAGTGTTTTTCCGTGGAGGCATGCAAAGTATTCTGATGCGTTGGATAAAAACACCTTGGCTTGTAATCTTTTTAACGGGCTTCATCTTCAGTGCCATCCATTTCTCCTGGTATGGGTTTATCCCACGTGTGGCATTAGGTATGGTGCTTGGTTATATTTTTTATTACACGGGCAATTTGTGGTACAGCATTATTGCGCACTTCTTCAACAATGCCTTAATGGTGAGTATTCTTTACTATCAGTACACAAAAGAAAAAAAGATCGATATGGAAGTGGGTGACAGTGCGCCTTGGTGGGCAGGGCTCATCAGTGCAGCTATATTGGTTGGGTTGTTTATCCTGCTGAAAAAACTGAGTGAAACAAAAGTGCATCCTGATAGTATTGCTGATAATAATAAACATTTTCCCAAGGACCAATATCTTAAATAAACCGCATGGCGTTTAATCTGCAAACATTCCGCACAAGAGCTATTACTGCTGTTTTATTTGCAGTGGTGATGTTGCTTGGCCTGTTGTGGAACAAGTGGAGTTTTCTTTTACTGTTCAGCATTATTCATTTTGGTTGCTGGTTCGAATACCAGAAACTTGTTTGTTTGATTGATAAAGGATACGCCAGCATCAACCCCTTTCATAAATACGGCGTGATGATTGGTGGTTATGGAGTGATGTTGTTCCTTACGGCCGATTGGTATATAACGGAAAACGTATCGTTGCATTCCATTGGCTGGATGTTGATGCTGGCTGGTTTTTTACTGGTGCCCATTAGTGAATTGCTGTTTTCAAAACAATTTCATTTCAAAAATATTGCTCATTCTGTTTTTGGGCTTATCTACATATCACTCAGCTGGGCATTGCTGATGCATTTACGCAGCGGTGCATTGTGGTTGCCACATAACGGAGAAGATACGTTTTCAAACATTTCCATACTGCTGGCTAAAATAAGCGGCTACGCTGTGCCGTTAATTATCATCGGTTCTATCTGGATCAACGATACCATGGCTTATATAGTTGGGTCGCTTATCGGAAAAACGCCATTGAGTGCTATATCACCCAAAAAAACATGGGAGGGAACAATTGGTGGAATTATTCTGGCAGTGGCGGCAATGTATGGTCTTGGTATAGTCAGTCAATCATCTTCCGCCTGGTTATGGGCGATGATTGCTTTTGTTGCAGCCGTAACAGGAACATTGGGCGATCTGCTGGAGAGTAAACTGAAACGATTGGCAGGTGTGAAGGATAGTGGTAGTTTTATGCCGGGGCATGGTGGTTTCCTTGATCGTTTTGATTCGTTGTTACTGGCTACACCTTTTGTGTGGCTGTTACTAAAACTGATAAGCTGATGCTACGATTTTGTTTTGCTTTCTTACTGTTGGGGATGCTCTCCTGTAAAAACAAAAAACAGGAACGTGCACCAGCACCTGTTAGTGCAGAACAGAAAACCGTTTCGGAAGTGGAAGAAGTGACGGCTGCCGTAAGCGCTTTGTTGCCTTTGCCCAGTTCTTACCAGTTAAAACGGGCAAAAAAATGGCATGATGCTTCCGGCGAAAACTGGCTGGTGTTATACGAAACAGGTGCCTACATTGAAAAGGGACAAACCAATGCTTCCGCAAAACTTTCCGCAGTGCTGTACCAGAAAACAGACAGTGGTTTTGTCACAAAATGGAAGATGAAAGACCACATCAGCGATTGCGGTTTGGATATTACATGTTCTTTTTATGATGATCACCTGACAGTTACCGATCTTGACAGTAATGGACTTGCCGAAATTACAATGGTGTATGCACTCAGCTGTAAAGGTGATGTGAGCCCGAATGAAAAAAAACTCCTCATGTATGAAGGCACGCAGAAATATGCCATCCGTGGCGAAGAGCTGATGCTGCTGCAAAAAGATACAGTTGGCGGCAGCTGGAATGCAGATACAGCGTTCAGCAAAGCACCGAAAGTGTTTCTAACCTATGCTGTTGAGCATTGGCAGAAGTTTGGCAAACAGGAATTTCAATAGGCCGATTCTTTGTACTTTCGCTGTTCAAATTCATTCCATGACCATTCACAGAGAAGGTTTTAAAAGTATTTCCATTGCTGCAGTATTGTTTGTGATCATTAACCTGCTGGCATTTAATTTTCTTAGTGCATCGATGCCTGTTGTTGCATGGCTGTTGTTTGCAGTTACATTGTTTTTCTTTCTGTTTATTGTTTCTTTCTTTCGGATACCACGCCGTGTTACCCCTAAAAATGACCATGCTATTTACAGTCCCTGCGATGGGAAAGTGGTGGTGATAGAAGAAATTGTTGATGTGGAATATTTCAAAGACAAACGTATTCAGCTGAGTGTGTTCATGAGCCCGGCGAATGTGCATGTGAATTTAAATCCTATTGCAGGCGATGTAAATTATTCGCAATACCACAAAGGCAAATACCTGGTGGCATGGAATCCAAAATCATCAACCGAGAACGAACGCCATAGTGTTGTACTCAGCAACGATCGTATTGTCATCCTTGTAAAACAAATTGCCGGTGCTGTTGCAAAACGTATCGTCAACTATCTTCAACCCGGACAAAAAGTAGAGCAGGGCGGTGAACTTGGCTTTATCAAATTCGGTTCACGTGTTGATATTCTGTTGCCTGTGGGCACAAAGATCAATGTAAAGCTGAATGAAGTGGTAAAGGGTGGTGTTACAGTGTTAGCGGAATATTGATGGTGTGATAGTGAATGGTGAGTTGTGAGTGGTCAATGCTTAGGTTC
>NZ_CAMLGT010000060.1 GCF_946479605.1 uncultured Lacibacter sp. | reverse complement strand
AAAGTTTATCCATGCAGCAGGCATTGGCTGTTACAAAAAATCTGCATGCAACAAACTACTATTTCAATAATAAACTGTGGAATAAATGGGTTAAACCAACAAGTAATAAAAGGAAATTACTCAACAGGCTTGCTGCCAACATGAGTGCAGGTGTTATTGATTATATGTTGGCCTATCATCTAATGGTATTTGGTCCTGTGTGGCTGCACGAAGAGTTTCACCGCAATGGTATTACACATCAGTGTGCGGCAAGTTTTAATGAAACATATTACCGTTTAACAGGCAATGGTATTCCAGCAGGATCAGTATCACGTGTGCTGGATGAAGATATGATCCGCTTTAAACAAAAAGCACCACAAACAATGGTGCGTAGTTTTGCCGCAGGTATTGAAGCACAGTATATGCTTGTGAGGGCTTTGCAGAAAGATAATTTCTTTCACAAAACCAATCAGCCAAACATTGCCATGAATATTTTGGTAACACAACAGGCAGCGGGCTATGTAAACCAGTTCAGGCAGAAAGACTATGATGCAAGTATTGATACCATGAACAAATATGGTGTTACTGTTGCAGAGCGTGATTTTGTAGGATGGGATTTTACTGCATGGGTATATGATCTGCACCGCATCAATGAACCTTATGAAAACCGGGGAACACATCCTAACGGAGTTGGTGTGAACAGAGCCATCAAACGCAGCCAGCTTACAGCAGAAGAAGATGCTTACCTGGTGAAGATGGCCCGCATGCAATACCTTAATTTTCTTTCGCCTTCTATGCTTGGTATTCACCGCATACGAATTAATGAACACACTGCAGGTAATATTGCAGTACGTCATATTTTAAATTCATTCGGGTATGATCTTGGGCTTGATGTGTTTTTGGAAACAGGAAAACAAAAATGGCTTATAGGCTTACATAGTTATAAAAACAAACACCGCCTGCTGCCTGGTATTGAAGTTGAAAATCCGTCTGTTCCATTAGGCCGTAAATCAAAATTTCAGCCACTTGAAGCAAGAGCCATGTTATGGTTACAGCCCAAAGATCAGTTGTATGCTGCTGAAAAAGCAAAAGCAGGCGGCTTGTTACAGGTACGGGGATTGTACCGTGCAGGCAAACAATTATTACTGTTTGCAGAAGCAGAAGCAAAAACAGAGGGCTGGGTTGCTGGTAATCCCTACCTGGATGCAAACCTTACTGTGCGGATGGGAGTGAGGTTGAACACGGGTTTGCAATAACTGCATTGACATTATTATGTGATTGATGTTGCCGTTTCAGCAATCTATCTTCACATCTGTTACGTTAATACATTAAACCTTTTATCATGAACGATCTGATGCTTTCGCATATATACGTGCTGAGAACAGGTAGCAACGTTCGTTACCTGCTTATCAATTGTATGTGCAATCCGGAGAATAACTGATAGCAGCAGCAATACATTTCATTGCTTACCTTTAGCGGTATGGAAACCGCATTGCTGCAACAGTTTGTTCAACAGATTCATCCGCTTCCGCAGGAAGAGCTGGAGCAGTTTACCTCCGGCTGGCAACCGCTTACATTGAAACGTAAAACCATTCTTACCGCAGCCGGTGAAACGGAACGTTATCTTTATTTTGTATTGGAAGGAGTGCAGCGTGCTTTTTATATTGGTGATGGAAATAAAGAAGCAACTATTGTGTTTACATATCCTCCTTCGTTCAGCGGTGTGGCCGATAGTTTTTTAACACAAACGCCATCGTTGTATTTTTTGGAGACATTAACTGCCAGTAGGTTTCTCCGTATTTCGTACGATGAAGTACAGAAACGTGTACAGGCATCACCACATATTCAGCAGCTGTTATTCAAAGCAACTTCATTTGCATTAAAAGGTGCGTTGCAACGGCACATTGAATTGCAGTGTTTCAGCAATGAAGAAAAATTCAGGACATTGCTCAAGCGCAGCCCGCATATACTGAACCTTGTGCCGCACAAATACATTGCCTCTTACCTGGGTATGGATGCCACCAACTTCAGCAAATTATTAGGAACAGTCCGTTTGTAACAGAAATCTTGGTATATACCAACAATGATCTTTGTGCAACAGCTGAAATTTGTTTAAAATTCAGCAAATGAAAAAGATCAACAGCAATACACTTTTAGAGCTCCTGCAAGCCGATGTGCGTACTGTGCTTCTGCATTGTGCCGTATTGAAGAAAACAAATACAGCTTTATTACAAACACAACCTGGTGCAGGCAAATGGAGCGTGGCACAGGTGTTGGAACATCTGAATATTTATGCCCGTTATTACATTACAGCCATTGAACAAAAACTTCATCATAATCAATCGGGACCAAACGAAGAGTTTACATCCGGTTGGCTGGGCGAGTATTTTACCAACCTCATGAAACCTTCAGATGAAAATGAGATCAAAGGAAAGATGAAAGCACCGGCAAATGCAGTGCCATCAGCACAGCCCGATGCAACTGTTATGCTCGACGAGTTTATCAGTCACCAGTATCATCTGCTGAATCTTTTGCAGATAGCACGCACAGCAAACCTGGAATACAACCGCATTCCCATTTCGCTCACGAAACTGATACGATTGAAACTGGGTGATACCTTCCGTTTTTTTATTGCACATGAGCAACGCCATTTCCTGCAGATTGAACATGCACTTCAACAGGTAAAAATGAAACAGGTGCCTGATACATTGCTTGCAGGAAAAATGCAGCTCATTTGAAAAGGTAAATTTTTGCCACTGCATATTCACATCATTATGTGGTTTGTGAGCAACCGGAATTATTGAACATTTGTAAAGTAATTAACAGCGACCATGAAATTAAACCTTATCATCATTTTATCCGTTTTACAGTTAACTGTTGCTTCAACTGTAACGGCACAACAACAAAAAACTTTACGTTTTGAACTTGCAGCAGGTGTACAGTCATATTACGCACCGTTCCTGAAATCAGAACTTTCAGGATTACAAACTGTAGCACTTGCCGGTGTACACAAACCACTTAATGCAAGAAATACGATCGGCCTTTCATTTCGTGCAGGGTACAACCGTCATAACAAACAGGGCGATGCATTGTTTACACAGGCAGTTTTTCAATACAATCCTGTTGTGGCAAAACATATTGAGTTTGGTATTGGCGCAGGAGCAGGCTACCAGTTATCATTTTATCCTTCGGTACCGTTTAAATGGAACGGAACTGAGTGGGTGGAAGGTAAGGCAACCAAAGGAGTAATACAGTTGCCAATAGTAATGAGTATCGGTTACCGTGGTATAAAAACAAAGGCAGGATTGTTTACGCCTTACGCAGCATACCAGATTAATGCCTTGTTTCGTTACTCACCCGATCTTACACCCTTACCTTCTTCTTACTTTTTACTGGGTGTAAAATTTTCTTCTGAGAAATAACTATTGCTAACCTTTTTACAAATTATATGAAACAAATTTTTAGTTTCCTTGTACTTGCAGCTTTATTCCTGCAGTCGTGTCGAAAAGATATTTACAGCACTCCCGTAAGTGTTACTGATGAAAGCCTTCCGGTTAACAACGATCATCCGATGAAGGATAGTCTTATTTACCTGGTAAATAAATATGCCACAAAGGGAATACCGGGTGTACAGGTAATGGTAAAAAATGCAGATGGCTTATTTGTGGTAAACAGTGGTTACGCCAAACTGGAAAATAAAACACCTGTTACTGATGGTATGACTGCATGGATCTACAGTATTTCGAAAACATATCTTGCTGTAGTTGCTCTGCGCTTAAAGGAAAAGGGATTGCTTGATCTTGATGCAAAGATCAGCACATATCTTTCTGCATCAGTATTGAGCCCTATACCCAATGCAAATAAGATCACTGTTCGGCAGTTGATGAATCATAGTGCAGGGTTGCGAAATCATACAAGTGAACCCACGTTTCAGATATACCAGATCAATAATCCGTTTACACAACTTTCACTTGAGCGAAAGCTGGAATTCATTCATCATAAACCTGCCATGTTTGAGCCGGGTACTGATTTTCTTTACAGTAACACTGGGTACACATTATTGCAATGGGTGGTGGAAAAAGCAGCGGCTAAACCTTATGCTCAGTTGCTGAAGGAGGAAATACTGGATCCCTTGCATCTTACACATACTTATTATTCTGTAACCGATGAGCAGATATTATCTCTGGGATTTCCCAATTATTATTTTGAGCGATACAATAACGGACAGCTTGAAAATGTAACCAAATGGCATAATACCATTGCGAAAGGATTGCAGGGCTATGGTGGTATTGCAGCCAATGGGCATGATGTGATCAGGTTTATGGAAGCGCTGGTTAATGGGTATATTCTTTCTCCCGAATCGCTTACTGAAATGCGCACATGGATACAGGGTAAAGAAAGTACAGAACCCGACTATGGCTTAGGGCTTGAATATTTTGGCTCTTATAACAAAACAGTTCCCACTGTTACATACGGTCATGAAGGTGATGGACTTGGTGCTACAACACAGGTGCTCTATGTGCCTGCAAATAATACTTACCTGTTTATTACTATGAACGCAGGAAGACAGTTATTTGGTGAGTACCTGTTTAAAACAAGTGATATGAAAATTGATCTGAGCCGCTATGTTGCAACCTGGCGCTAATAAAAAACAAAAAATATGCGTAACATTTATTTATTTCTGATTGGAGGATTACTGCTTTCAGTTTCCTGCAAAAAACCAAACAACCCTGACACTGGTGAAAAACCTATTGAACCGATGCCCCGGTATGTGTCAAAAATTGCGAACGCAGAAAATGAGTTCAGAGAATATGCTTATAACAGCCAGCATTTTCTTACACAGTATACTTCACAGTTTCTTGGTTCAGGTGGCATAACAAGGATAGTGACCGATTTTACTTATGTAAACGGTGTCATTACAAAAGCAGAGTCGCCCGGCGGACGATTGGAATATGTTGTAGAAAACGGGAAGGTAAAAGCAACGAAATACTATACTCAAAACGGAACACACCGTACTACAATCAATTACACTTACAATGCAAAAGGACAATTGGTTGAATGGGTGGAACATATTAATAATCCCTGGCAGAACGAGCCGGTTGAAACCAAACAGGTGTATGAATATCATGCGGATGGTAATGTAAAGCGGATAGAACAGTTTTACCGCATCCTGGTTACAGATCCGTTCACCTCAACTGGTGGAAGTCTTTTTGATGAATACGATGATAAGCGAAATCCTGAATTATTGATGGGCACACCGGTTTATTTGCCCGGTATAACAGTAATGATCAATAATCCAAAACGTATACGGGAATTTCTGCCAAATGGATCAATAGACATGATAGAAACGTTTGAATACACATATTTCCCTGATGGCATGATTGCAACAAAAAAAGGAACAATAAGCATCAGCCCCATAACAATTACTTATTCATATACATACTAATAATTGGAAGTTTTTCGATTGGTGTGGTTTTACGAGGGGGCCTTTTATAAGGCCCTTTCACATGTTCATGTGGTAAAAGATAGACCGTATACAGAGTACATTTGATAAAATGTCTGTATGAAACAGATCGTAAACCTTATCATTTTTTGTTCATTATTTCTTTCCACAGTTCAAGCACAGCTCACGCAACAGCAAAAAGCAGAAACAGTTGACAGTCTCGTGAAGCTGATGAATGAGCGTTATACTTTTCCTGAAACAGCAAAACAGATCGAACAGTTTTTGCGCAAACAGCAGGCTGCTGATGTGTACAATTCTATTTCCAATGGCGATGAGTTTGCAGCAAAGCTTACAGCTGATGTTCGCAGCATTTGTAATGACAAACATGTAACCATCCGCTATTCAGCACAGGCATTGCCGGTTGAGCGTGGTAATATCATGAAGATATCCGAAGAAGAAAAGAAAGGCTATGTGGAGTTTCTTCGGCTGGAAAATTATGGCGTAACAAAGCTGGAAGTGCTGAAAGGAAATATCGGCTATATTGATTTTAAATTTTTATGCGGAATAGAATATGCCGGCGATTTTTATGCTGCCATGATGAATTATGTGCAGCATACCGATGCTTTGATCATTGATTTCCGTAAGTGCGGTGGTGCAATGAGTGATAATGTGATCCCTTTCCTGTGCAGTTATTTCTTTGCTGATAAAACACACCTGAACGATCTGTACTGGCGAGAAGGAAATTTTACACAACAAACATGGACGCAGGTGGTAGTGCCGGGCAAAAAATATCTTAACAAGCCGGTGTATATTTTAACCAGCAACCGCACTTTCTCCGGTGCAGAAGAAATGGCCTATGATCTTAAAAATTTAAAGCGGGCAACCATTATTGGAGAAGTAACAGGAGGTGGTGCCAATCCCGGTGGCTCGGTCAACATCACAGCTCATTTCAATATGTTTTTACCGGTTGGCAAAGCAGTGAACCCCATTACCAAAACAAATTGGGAAGGAGTGGGAGTGCAACCCGATACACTCATTGAATCACGACTGGCATTGTACAAAGCACATATGCTGGCCATGCAGCATGGTTTACAAACAACAACCAACCCGAAATGGAAGGAAGAGTTAAAGCGGTTGTTGATAATAGTGGAAAAAGAAAAACCACAGTTTGTGAAAGTGAGTTTCCGCTTAAAAGGATATGCCAATGCAAGCAATGTGTTTGTGGCAGGTGGGTTTAATCATTGGTCGGCCACTTCTGTAAAAATGAAGCGGCAGGGAAATGAATGGATTGCTGAAACTGTGGCAGAGCCGGGCAAACATTTGTACAAGTTTATTGTAGATGGGCAGTGGATTACTGATCCGGGTAATAAGGAATTGGAAGAGGAAAATGGGTACATGAATTCAGTGATTGTTGTAAAATGAGAATACAGCTATCGATAGCGAAACGTTTTGAACTGTTAAAGACATGCAAATCACATATTCATGCGATAGTGCACAAACTATAATAAGTGCATCTTTACATCGTCATAATCACAGAAGATTTACAAGCGCTAACCAGCACCTGAGACCTGCACAACAGGTCTTTTTTATTTCACATATTTATGCGGTTGTGCTGCAACGTTAGCAACAGCATCTTTGTCACACATTTATTAAACCTTATCATTATTATGAAATTCAACTTAAAGCCTGCAGGCTTCATGCTTGCGTTAATTGTCAGCACCTCTCTTTTTACTGTTTCCTGCAAAAAGCCTGTATCGGAAGGGAATAAGAACACGATCCTTAAAACAGTTTCATCAGGCGATG
The DNA here is from genome assembly GCF_946479605.1 of uncultured Lacibacter sp. The sequence continues at coordinate 8,358 of NZ_CAMLGT010000060.1, read as the reverse complement.
AAGAGATCACATTTACCTACAATGCAAATGGCAGCATCAAAAGTGCGGCGGTAAAGAATGGTCTTATCTCCAGTGGCAGTCTTGTGAATTACCAGGTGAGTTATACTGCACAGGGTAAGATCAGTTCAATTGTTTCAGATGATGATGTTCGCATTGTTCCTGAATACGAAGGAACTGTATTGTTGAAATCAACGTTTGAATCATTGGATGGAACACATCTTCTTACAACAACATACGATTACGACAATGGTTTATTAAAGAGCGTGATCATTACAGATGATGCGGGTGATCCGGTTATGAAGTTTGCATTCCAGCATACAGGTTCAGGTAATGTTTCTAAAGCTGAGTTTTTTACTCCTGATTTTCAAAATCCTGGCGAGTTTGTATCAAGCGGAACTGTGGATTATACATTCGATACCAAGCCAAATCCTTTGTTTGCAGCAAGAGATATTCTTCACCTGTTATGGGTTCCTGCATCGCCAAACAACCAGTTAACAGAAGTGCATAAAGATAAGAATGGTACTTTGGAAGAAACGGTGAACTATACTTATCAGTATCATGGCAATGGAATGCCAAAGTCCGCAACCATGCAAACAACTGTTGCAGGTCAGCAGCCGCAAACATCTGCTATTTCTTATCAATACTTTTAGTTTTCTCATACCACCTAAGTGGTTTTTAAGCATACATGCAGTAGTTGGTCTCACCCGGGTATTCTTGCCCGGGTATTTTTTTGTGATTAAGTGAAACTGTATTACGCTGTTTGCATTTCTGTCAGCTTCGGAATAATGTATTTCTTCGTCTGGCTTCTGTAGAAAAAGAAAAGCCCTGTAAACATGAGCAATGCTGCAGCAAGCAACAGTTCGCTGCTATATGCAAACGGGAGATAAAGAATGGCGGCAATACCCTGGATCATCAAGACAATTTCATTCATCAGCATAGCACATACAAATAACCACAAACTCAGAAGCCCCGGTTTTGATGAAAGAAACAGCAACCGGTTTTGCAGCAAATTGCCAATAAGAAACATACTTACAAAGCCAAGCAATACCAGGTGAAGAAAACCAATTACAATAGGACGAACGCCAAATGCATATTGGTTCAATGAAGGGATAGCAGAGAAACCCTGTAGAATAATTTTCAATGAAAAGGCGGTAACGGCAATAAGCCAGATAAGATGAACAGGCGGGTGAAAGATAAGCCTGAACTTAAATCTTATGTTGATGAGTAAGCGTAGAAATACAAACAACCCTGCAAGTTGCAGAACAGAAGCTGCAGTGCCGGCACCAGCCATCCAGCCGGGTAAACGCATCCACAACATGGAAAGAAACCAGGCAGGTATAAGTGGTACAAGCAGCAGGTAAAAAAAGGTATTTGCCATGCGTATATGCTGTGAACTCATTTGCTGTTTCAGTTGCGAAAAGAACAACGCAAAAATGGCAAACAGGAACCAGCCGTTATATTGAAAATGCAGATAAAAATAAACCGATCCGAAATACAGGTCCTGGCTGGCAATTTTATTTGCCATAAGATAAGCCAGTGTAAACGTACCGGCTGATGAAATGATATTTGCCAGCAACGCAACGTACAGCCATTTTTTTTCGAAACTCAGCTGTGTGTTTGCTTTGATCATGCGCCAGGCAGTTGCAGCAAACCAGTAAGAAACAAGTATGGATAAAGTTGAAAAGAAAATTGAGGGCGCTGCATAGCCCATAAATGGGAAGGTAAACAGCATACCAAAGCTGCTGATCTGTTGTGCCCATAAAATGCGGTTGAATTGTTTTTGCTGTTCAGTATCCAGTTTCAGCACATGAATAATGCTGATGAACAATGCCAATGATACCCAACCGGCAAATGCAAAATGCGAATGGGCATGCAGCAAATGTTTATGATCAACAAAGGGGAGTGGGAAAAGAATTTTATAACGGAGCAGTACACCTGCTAATGCCAGCAGTACAAAATTAAGCAATGCCCGTTTTGCCCATAGTTGTGTAAATGTTGTTTGCATGAAGAGTATTTCGGAAAATGTTGGTTGATTTTATGTTGATGAATGCTGGTATATCAGCAATACACTTTGCCACGTTTAATCGTTAAGCGTCCCTTGCGTTCCAGTTCACGGATGGAGCGGATAACCGTTTCCACCCGCAAGCCAATCATATCAGCAATCTGCTGCCGGGTAAGCTCAATCTTCATCAGGTCTGCATCTGTATAACCTTTATTTTTTTTGTATTCCTGCAGCAACGTGTAAATGCGATGCATGGGCCCGTACGAGGAGATTTCTTTCGACATCATTGACTTAAAGCGTAACCGTCGTGCCAGTGTTTGTGTAAACCCAAAATGTATATCAAAGTTTTCTTTCAGCAGCTGTAGAAAATTTTCTTTCCGCAAACGTATCACCACCGAATCTTCATCCGCTTCTGCACTGGCCGGGTAAATACCGCCATCAAAAAGCGGAGGTTCACCAAAGCTTTCACCTGCTTCAAACATGCCTTGTATAAATTCCTTTCCTTCTTCGTTACAATTACACATTTTAATTCTTCCTTCCACTACCTGGTAATAAAAATGTGCCGGATCATCTTCATGAAACAGCACTTGTCCTTTTTGCAGGTTGTGAAATGTGCCGCCCCAGGCAAGGAGCAGATCAACATCAATAACGCATGTACTTATGGCTGGCATAGTGAGTGCAAGGTAGTAACACAGCTATGGGTTGCTTCTGATAGCTGGCAAGGAAAAAGATGATAATGATCAGTTTTTAAAGTTACTGTTTACTTCTTTAAAGTCCGAAAGCTGATTGTAATCAGTCAGCCTGTTTTATGACTTTAATCATATTGTTATGTGGTAAGTGAGCGTAATCTTGCCAAGTAATATTAATCTGCCAATAATAAAAAACATGCAAATGAAAAAACTGCTCATCGTCTTCAGCTTTCTTGCTTTTGTGTATGCCTGTGGCAATCAAAGCTCATCCAATGCTTCAACAGGTAGCGAAACAACTTCACCAGCAACAACAGAAAATGGAAACCCTTCTTACGATCCTGAAAGAGGTGCCGGTAAGTTTACCAATGTGGAGGTGAAACCTGAACTGGATAAGGCAATGGCTGAAGCTGGATTGAAGGTGTATGATGTGAAATGCGGAAGCTGCCACAAACTTACTGATGAAAAACTGGTTGGCCCGGGTTGGAAAGGTGTTACCACACGCCACAAACCTGAGTGGATCATGAACTTTGTTACAAATGTGGATGAAATGCTGGACAAAGATCCCAAAGCAATGGCACAACTGGAAATATGCCTTGTGCGTATGCCTAACCAGAACTTAACTGATGATGATGCACGCAATGTGTATGAGTTCATGCGCAAAAATGATGGAGTAAAATAACCGACCCCGGCTCCGTTAACCATTAATATTTAATACAACAGATATGAACAGCTCAAAACGAATGTTAACGATCCTGCTTGCTGCTGCAGCATTGCAATGGATGTCTTGTAAACCAAAAGGTGCATCCAATGCAGCTGCCGGTGGCTCTGCTGAAAAAGCGTATGTTGCCCCGGGCAAGTACGATGAATTTTACAATTTTGTTTCCGGTGGTTTCAGCGGACAAATGAGTGTGTATGGTTTGCCCAGCGGCCGTTTGTTCCGTGTAATTCCGGTTTTCTCTGTAGATCCTGAAAAAGGTTGGGGCTATAGTGAAGAATCAAAACCGATGTTAATGACATCAAATGGTTTTGTACCATGGGATGATCTTCACCACATTTCTTTCTCACAAACAAATGGTGAAATTGATGGCCGCTGGACCTTTGGTAATGCCAACAACACACCACGTGTGGCACGTATTGACAATACCACTTTCCGCACAGCAGAAATACTTGAACTGCCAAACAGTGCAGGTAACCACTCATCGCCTTTTATTACGGAGAACTCTGAATACCTTGTTGCGGGTACACGTTTCAGCGTGCCTATTGGTGATAATACAGATGTGCCGATTTCTTCTTACAAAGAAAACTTCAAAGGCACTATCAGCTTTATCAGTATTGCGAAAGAAGGCGATATGGATATAGCATTCCAGTTGTTACTTCCCGGTGTAAACTTCGATCTCAGTCGTGCAGGTAAAGGGCCCAGCCATGGTTGGTTCTTCTTCAGCTGCTACAACAGTGAACAGGCAAACACTTTGCTTGAAGTAAACGCATCGCAACGTGATAAAGATTTTATTCTTGCTGTAAACTGGAAAAAAGCAGAAGAATACCTGAAAGCAGGAAAAGGCATCAAACAAAAAGTGCGCTATGCACATAACAAGTGGGATGAAAAAACGCATACTGCAAAACATGAGATCAAAACAGAAGTAACAGTACTTGATCCTGCCATTCTGAAAGATATCTGCTATTTTATTCCTTGTCCTAAATCACCGCATGGTTGTGATACTGATCCTACCGGTGAATACATTGTGGGCAGTGGTAAACTGGCTGCAGTTATTCCTGTGTTCTCTTTCACAAAAATTCAGAAAGCAATTGCAGATAAAAAGTATGATGGAGAGTTTGGCGGCATTCCTGTAATTAATTACGAAGCAGCATTGCATGGCGAAGTACAAAAACCAGGTCTTGGACCTTTGCATACCGAGTTTGATGGAAATGGTAATGCATATACTTCTTTCTTTGTGAGCAGTGAAATTGTAAAATGGAATGTAAAAGACCTGAAAGTACTTGATCGTGTGCCTACTTATTATTCTATTGGTCACTTATCAATTCCTGGTGGCGATACACGTAAACCATGGGGTAAATATGTGGTAGCTTATAACAAGATCACAAAAGACCGTTATCTGCCCACAGGTCCTGAGTTAACACAAAGTGCACAGATCTTTGATATCAGCGGCGATAAAATGCAATTGATCCTTGACTTCCCCACAATTGGTGAACCACACTATGCAGGTTCAATGCCCGCATCGCTCATTAAAGATAAAAGTGTGAAGATCTATAAGATCGATGAGAACAACCATCCTTATGTAACAAAAGGAGAAAAAGAATCGAAAGTGGTGCGTGAAGGAAACAAGATCCATGTGTACATGACATCTATCCGTTCGCACTTTGCGCCTGATAATATTGAAGGGATAAAACTGGGTGATGAAGTGTATTTCCATGTAACAAATCTGGAACAGGATTGGGATGTGCCACACGGGTTTGCAGTAAAAGGTGCATTGAATGCCGAACTGCTCATTATGCCTGGTGAAACATCAACCTTAAAATGGGTTCCTGAAAAAACAGGTGTATATCCATTCTACTGTACCGATTTCTGTAGTGCATTGCACCAGGAAATGCAGGGTTACATCCGTGTATCGCCTGCAGGAAGTAATGTGCCCCTTACATTCAGTTTAGGTAAGCAGGGTGCAGATGCTGCAGAAAAACCGGCTGCTAAGTAATAAAATAAGTTGAGGATAATTATCAAGTAACGGGCCTGTTGTTACCGCAGGTAACACAGGCCTGTTTTTATGGACTTTAAAAAACAGATCAATGAAAGAGCCATTAGCCCCTATTACAAAATTATTATCGCTTGTTTGCGGAGTAGCGTTATTCATTGTCATTTTTGTGCCCATGTGGCGCATTGATCTTACAGCACCGCAGTACCCTGAAGGACTTGTGCTGAAGATCCATGCCAATAAACTGGCAGGTGATGTTGATGTTATCAGTGGATTGAATCACTACATTGGTATGCGTAAGCTACGCACCGAAGATTTTTTTGAATTTACAATTTTGCCTTATCTCATTGGGGCATTTGGGCTATTTGGCATTCTTACATTTTTTGTGAATAAGCGCTGGTTCTTTTATACATGGACCATTCTATACATTGCGTTTGGTGTTATTGCCATGTTTGATTTTTACCGGTGGGAGTATAACTATGGTCACAACCTTGATCCAAATGCAGCGATTGTTGTACCGGGTATGGCTTATCAACCACCGTTAATAGGGTTTAAACAATTGCTCAATTTTGGTGCTTACTCTTTTCCTGATGTAGGTGGTTATATTTTTCTTGGTGTTGGGTTGATACTTGTAATACTTGCTTACCGTGAGTGGAAAGTAAAACCAAAAATTGCAAAGATTGCAAGTGTTGCAGCAATAGTATTGTTGATGCAGAGTTGCTCTTCAGGCCCGCAGCCGATCAGCTTTGGAAAAGATGCCTGCCATTTTTGTAAGATGGTGATCAGTGATCAACGGTTTGGTGCAGAAGTGATCACAAACAAACACAAGGTGTACAAGTTTGATGATGTGCATTGTGTTGTTTCATTTGTAAAATCAAAGGAGGTAGCTGCCGCAGATATTGCATCAGTTTACTTTGTTGATTATACGCAAAAAGGAACGTTGGTAAAAGCCGAAGAAAGTTTCCTGCTTTCCGGCGAAGCATTGCGCAGCCCCATGGGTGGCAATGTGGCTGCGTTTGCAGTGGAAGACAGTATGAAAAAATTTCAGCAGGAAGTGAATGGTATTGCTGTTAGCTGGAATCAACTTATTCAATAATGAAAATACTCTTCAGCATATTATCTTTTTGTGTACTGCTTACAGCTTCTGCACGTACGTTACGTGTGGGGCCGTCGCAACCGTTGCGGTCATTGAAGCAGGCCGTTCAGCAGGCAGCTGATGGCGATACCATTTTGGTATATGCTGGTTTATATAAAGAAGGTCAGCTTACCATCAACAAGAAAGTGGTATTACGTGGAATAAACTTTCCGGTGTTTGATGGCGAACGTAAGTACGAGATCTTCACCATCCGTGCAAATGATGTGCTGGTAGAAGGTTTTGTGTTTCGTAATTCGGGCCGCAGCAGTTATAACGATATTGCAGCAGTGCGTATTGCCGATAGCCGCCGGGTAACGATCCGTAACAATAAATTTGAAAACAGTTTTTTTGGAATTTATTCCCAGCATGCTACAGCATGTATTATTTCAAACAACGATCTGCGTTCCGATGCAAAGGATGAAATTTCTTCAGGCAATGGTATCCATTGCTGGAAGAGTGACAGTATGCAGATTACAGGTAATTATATTACCGGACATCGTGATGGTATTTATTTTGAGTTTGTCACCAACTCAGGCATCAGGCAAAATCATAGCACAAAAAATGTGCGCTACGGATTGCATTTTATGTTTTCCAATACCAACTCCTATATCTCAAACAGGTTTGTTGATAATGGTGCAGGTGTATCGGTCATGTATTCAAAAGGAATCAGTATGTATCATAACACGTTTGCTGAAAACTGGGGCACTGCTGCTTATGGTATTTTAATGAAAGACATTACCGATAGCCATGTGGAAGGAAATACATTTAAACGCAATACGGTTGCTGTAATGATGGAAGGCAGTAACCGCATCAACCTGTATAAAAATTCATTTGAGAATAATGGCTGGGCCTTGAAGATACAGGCCAGCTGTATGGAAAATAATATCAAGCAAAATAATTTCCAGGCCAATTCTTTTGATGTGGCTACCAATGGTGAATTGATGCTGAATAAATTTCAAAAGAATTACTGGGATAAATATGACGGGTATGATTTGAACAGGAATGGAGTTGGTGATGTGCCTTACCGCCCTGTGAGTATGTATTCCATGATCAGCGAACGTAATAACTCCAGTATGATGTTATACCGCAGTTTTATTGTGGGGCTGCTGGATAAAGCGGAGAAAATGCTGCCGGTGATTACTCCGGTTGAATTGAAAGATGACGAACCCCTGATGAAACCAATTAAATTCTGAACCATGATTATTGCCAGTAACGTAACAAAAACATTCGGCAAGTTAAAAGCGCTTGATAATGTAAGTGTGAATTGCAACCGTGGGCAATCCATTGCACTCATAGGGCCTAACGGAAGCGGTAAAACAACATTGATCAAATCAATACTGGGTATGGTGGTGCCCGATAGTGGTTTCATCACCTTTGATCAGCATAATATTCTGCACGACTGGCGCTACCGTGAGCGGATAGGTTATATGCCGCAGATCGGTCGTTACCCCGACAATATGAATATTGCCCAGGTGTTTACAATGATGCGTGATATACGAAAGGGCACAACAGCAACAGATGAAGAATTGATTGAATCGTTCGGTTTGAACAATATGATGCAAAAGAAAATGCGTACACTCAGCGGTGGTACCAGGCAGAAAGTAAGTGCCGCACTTGCGTTTCTGTTTAATCCTGATGTGTTGATCCTTGATGAACCAACTGCCGGGCTTGATCCGGTGGCATCGGAAATTCTGAAACAAAAGATCATCAAAGAAAAACAAAAGGGAAAACTGGTACTTATCACCTCGCATATATTAAGTGAGCTGGACGATGTGGTGAGCGAAATTATTTACCTGCAGGAAGGAAAACTGCAGTTTCATAAAT